>JASJAX010000116.1 GCA_030066755.1 Acidimicrobiia bacterium | reverse complement strand
GCCGTGGCGTAGGTGCGATACCCCATGAGCAGGACGCCGATTGGCAAGACACCGAAGGCCGCCAGCTCCCACGAACGCTCCGCAACGGCCGATACAACAAGCACACCGAGGGCTGCGTTCAGCGTCGTCACGAGCGAATCGAATCCGAACACCTCCAGACGCTCGCGCCGCATCGCCGCCGGCGGGACCGAAGGCACCACGAAGGCGTGTACGGCGTGGCTGGTGACGAGCGCGGCCTGGGTCGCACCAAATGCAAGGAGCCAGGTCATCGCAGCCGAGAGCTCCGCATCGCGGGCGGCAAACGTGACGACGGCAGCGGCGGCGGTGATCGCCATGATCGGCTGGCCGAGCGACCACGCCACCGAGACGATGTCACGGCGGTGCCGGACGAAGCCGGTCAAGAGGGCCGACACGGCACGAGCCACAATCAGCTCCGGAACGTTGAGCGTCAGGATTCCGACGGTCAACGGGACAACGGACATCGTCAACACCCGAACCTCGCGACCGAATCGCAGGTAGGCAACAAAGCGATCTGTGACCACGAATGCGGCGGCAACGATCCCGGACCACCACCGGAGGTTCGTCGACTCGATCACACCGACGTCCCAATGGATCTCGGCCAGGAAGGTCACTCCGGCGGCGAGCGCAGCGGCCAGCGAGGTGATGACCCAGGCACGGATGGGGTCGATGGCACCGTTTCGGGCGCGGCGCAGCCGGCGACCGGCTCGTTTCGCCATTGCGTACGCCACACACCCTCCGGAGGCATCGAGGACGGCACCACATGTTGTGGCCTTCTCGTTTATATCGAGCCCGCACGACCCAATATGTAGGAGAAACCCGCCCATCCCAGGTTTTCACCTGCGACTGTGGTGCCTGCCAGGGATTTCGTCAATGGGGCGGAAGGGCTAGAACCGCACGCACGACTTCGTCCGTGAGGAGCGGGTCCAGGACTCGAATCCGGCCGGATTCGACGGCGATCAGACCAGCATCGGAGAATCGTGCACCCTCGTCAGAACGCAGCAGCGCGTCGCCGGCGGGACCCGCCACCGCCCCGCCCGCTCGCCGGAGACCGAGCAGGAGACGCTCTTGTTCCGCAGCCCAACCCTCGATCCGATCCGCCCCGGCCTCGGGACGCTCCGCTCGAGCAACTCGATCGAGGTACACATCCAGGCGGCGGACGTTGCGCCGCCGCACTCCGTCGCGGTGACCGTGAGCACCGAGCCCGAACGCCAGATACTCGCCTTGGGCCCACGTGGAGAGGTTGTACCGACAGACGTGACCGGGCCGCGCCCAGTTGGATACCTCGTACCGGATCAGACCCGCGTCGGCGGCCGCCTCGGCGAAGTGGAGGTACTTGTCGGCCTGGTCATCCGGGTCGGGCGCCGGGTCACCGGCGCGGACGCGGCGTGACAACTCGGTGCCGAGCTCGACCGTCAGGGAGTATGCCGAGACGTGATCCGGTCCCAGGCCGAGCGTCGTCGCGACGGTCTGCTCCCAGGACTCCAACGTCTCGTCGGGCGTCCCGTAGATCAGATCGACACTCACCGACTCGAATCCGATCGCCTGCGATCGCCGCACGGCGCTCACCGCCAGCTCCGGTGAATGCAGCCGTCCGAGCGCAATGAGCACCTTGGGATCGAACGACTGGACCCCGAGCGAGACTCGAGTGAACCCGATGCTCCGCACGGCCTCGGCGTACTCTCCGTCCCAGTCCTCGGGATTGGCTTCGATACTGATCTCAGCGTCAGGCGCGACCCCGAAGCGGCGCTTGAGCGCATCGAGAATGGCCGCCAATGCGCTCGGTGGAAGCGACGACGGTGTCCCGCCGCCGAAGTTCACGGCATCGAGCGGACCCCACGGGCGTTCCATCCCGATCTCGGCGATGACCGCCTGGACGTACCGTGTGACCGTATACGGCGTCCCGCCCTCGTCCGGCGTGACCACGGCAAAGTCGCAATACGGACACCGCCGCCGGCAGAACGGGATATGGACGTACGCTGACCTGAGCATCCCCGCCGCATCTGCGAGCTCCGGGGAATCGGGAGGAGGCGGCAGCGAAGCGTCAGCCATCAGCCGTCAGATTCCGGTGCCGTGACTTCTGACGACTGACTTCTGACGACTGACGACTCAGGAGATCGGCCCTCGGCCGATCTCCAACGTGATCGGTCGAAGACCGATCACGCATCATCAATCCGCAGCGCCGAGATGAAGGCTTCCTGGGGCACCTCGACCTGGCCCACCATCTTCATGCGACGCTTGCCTTCCTTCTGCCGTTCGAGGAGCTTGCGCTTGCGGGTGATGTCGCCGCCGTAGCACTTGGCCAGCACGTCCTTGCGCTTGGCCTTGATGGTCTCGCGAGCGATGATCCTCGACCCGACCGCCGCCTGCACCGGCACGTCGAAGAGCTGCCGCGGAATCAACTCACGGAGCCGTTCGACCATTGCTCGGCCATATCGGTACGCCTTGTCCTTGTGCACGATCGACGAGAAGGCGTCGACGGAGAGCGAGTTGAGCAAGAGATCGACGCGCACCAGGTCCGAGACCCGATAGCTCCCCGGTTCGTAGTCCAGCGATGCGTAGCCACGAGTGCGCGACTTCAGCTGGTCGAAGAAGTCGAAGACGATCTCGGCCAGTGGCATCTCGTAGTGGAGCTCGACCCGCTCGGGAGTGAGATACGTCATGTCGCCCGTGATCGCCCGCTTCGCCTGGACGAGTTCCATCACCGTTCCGACGTACTCCGACGGCGTGATGATCATCACCTTGACGTATGGCTCTTCGATGGAGGCAAGGTTGGCGACCGCCGGGAGGTCTTGGGGACTACGCACTGCGATGGTGGTGCCGTCGGTCAGATTGGCGCGGTACTCCACGGACGGCGCCGTTGCCACGAGGTCGAGGTCGTATTCGCGCTCGAGTCGCTCCCGAACGATCTCCATGTGGAGAAGACCGAGGAACCCGCAGCGGAAGCCGAAGCCGAGTGCACGAGACGTCTCGGCTTGATAGACCAGCGAGGAGTCGTTGAGCCGGAGCTTCTCGAGAGCTTCCCGGAGGCGCTCGAAGTCGTCACCTTCGGTTGGGAACATGCCCGAGAACACCATGGGTTTGGGCTCCTGGTATCCAGCGAGCGGGGCCGGAGCGGGCTGAGCCGTTGCGGTGACGGTGTCGCCGACCCGAATGAGGTCGATTTCCTTGATCCCCGTGATGAGATAGCCGACCTCGCCGGGACCCATGTGGGCGACCGGAGTCGGCGCCGGTGATGAGACCCCGATCTCGTCGGCTTCAGCGCGCGATCCGGTCGCCATGAACTCGACGCCATCACCCTTGCGGAGATCACCGTCAACGACCCGGACGTAGCAGACCACCCCGCGATAGGTGTCGTAGTACGAGTCGAAGACGAGGGCTCGGAGCGGGGCGTGGGCATCGCCTTCGGGTGCGGGCAGCCGCTCGATGATGGCCTCGAGGAGGTCGTCGATGCCGTCGCCGGTCTTCGCCGAGACCTGGATCACGTCATCGAGGTCGCCACCGAGCACGCCGATGAGTTCCTCGGCCACCCGATCCGGGTCGGCGGCCGGCAAATCGATCTTGTTGATCACCGGGATGATCTCCAGCCCCTCCTCGATCGCGAGGTACGCGTTCGCCAGCGTCTGCGCTTCGATCCCCTGGGATGCATCGACGAGCAGCAGCGCGCCTTCGCATGCCTCGAGGCTTCGGGACACCTCGTACGAGAAGTCGACGTGACCGGGGGTGTCGATGAGGTTCAGGACGTAGTCGGTGCCATCGGCGCCGCGGTACGGCAGACGCACCGAGTTGGCCTTGATCGTGATCCCGCGCTCACGCTCGAGGTCCATGGTGTCGAGCAGCTGGTCGCGCATTTCGCGTTCGGTGACCGCACCGGTGCGCTCCAACAGACGATCGGCCAGCGTCGACTTGCCGTGGTCGATGTGGGCGATGATGGAGAAGTTTCTGATGCGCGCGGAAGACGTCATGGGATTCCGGGAGAGCGGGTTCGGTATTGTATCGCTGTGCGGGACGCTGCTATTCTCCCGTCCGTTCCCTTCTCCAGAGGTCTCTTTTCGCATGGCCAATATCAAGTCTCAAGTGAAGCGCAACCGCCAGAACATCGTGCGGAACGAGCGCAACAAGTCGATCCGCTCCGAGCTCCGCACCCGCTCGAAGAACGCCATTGCGGCTGCCGAAGCTGGTGACGCCGCTGCTGCCGAAGAAGCGCTCCGGCTCGCGCAGAAGCGCATCGACACCGCCGTTGCCAAGGGCGTGCTCAAGCAGAACACGGCGAATCGGCGCAAGTCGCGCCTCACCAAGCAGGTCCGCAGCCTCCTCGGCTGACCTTCCGCTCTTCGGAGAATCCCATGTCGGAAACCAAGTGGCTGACCCCTGCCGCGCATCAGAAGCTCGTCGACGAGCTGCAACAACTGACGACCGTCGGTCGTGAAGAAGTGACGAAGCGCATCGCTGAAGCGCGCGATCACGGTGACCTCCGCGAGAACGCCGAGTACGACGCCGCAAAGAACGAACAAGGATTGATGGAGGCGAGGATCCGCCAGATCCGCCACATCCTGGAGAACTCCGAGGTTCACGAGGTGGAAGACTCGGGCGAGGTGACCGTCGGAACCGTCGCCACCGTCATCGACGACGACGGCGACGAGATGGAGTTCTTCGTCGCCCCTGCCGAGAACAAGGTCCCCGGCATGCTTCTCGCCTCACCCACGAGCCCGCTCGGCGCTGCGCTGCTCGGCGCCAAGCCGGGCGAGAAGGTCTCGTATGAGGCTCCCGGCGGCACGTTCTCCTACGAGATCAAAGCCGTCCGCGTCTACGAGGACTGAGCGACGCAAGCGTCGCCGTACCTGGTACCGGGTACCGGCCTTGTCCCAGCCTGTGTCGCCCTCCGGAGCAAGGCGATTCGGGTGGTCGGTGTCGACTGGTCTCGACCTGTGACCTGTGACTTGCGACCTGTGACCCGTGATCGAGGCCACCCTGTGATCACGCTGTCGTTGCCGGCCGCCCTGCCTCTCATCGTCTGGCTCCGCCGTACCAGCGACAGAGCGCGACGGTGAGCCGCTCCATGGTGACCCGATGGGTTGGTTCGGGCTCGGTCTTCAGCGTCAGGTCCGCTCGTGCCACGGCATCGAGCGCCGACCGCAAGTCTGTTGCCTTGACCCGGTTGCGCTGCTTCCAGACCTTCTCCATGCCGTAGTTGCGCGCTCCCCCGTCCTGCGCAGCGAACGTGTCGAAGTCGGCTGCCGCCGAGGCGAGCGATCGCCGCCGCAGATCGTTCTGAACGGTGGCGAGTAGCACCAGCGGATGACCGTGCTGGAGAAAGTCGGCGAGCCGGCGAAGCGCCTCGCCACGGTTGCCTGCGGCGACCGAATCCATGTAGAGCCAGGCGGGTTCGTCCGGCCGATTCTTGAATCGATTCAGCACCGTCTCGGCCGAGATCTCATCGCCCGACGCAGAGAGCTGATCGAGAGCCTGGCCGAGTGAGGCGACGTCGGTTCCGAACCGTTGGATCAAGGCCTCCACCGCATCACCATGCAGACGAAGTCGTCGGTCGCGAGCGGCGTGGACGAGCCAGTCGGAGGCCCCTCGCTCGTTCAGCCGTTTGATCGTGATCGCTTCCCCGGCTGCCTTCAACGCCCTGCCGAGCGGCGCCGGAATCGTTCCGGACGCGACGAAGACGGCAACCACTGCTTCCGGATCGGCGAGGTCGACCAACTCAGCGATCACCTCGGCTTCAGCCTTGAGCAATGCGTGGGCGTCGACGACGAGCAGCCCGGTCCGATCTCCGAAGAGCGATCCGCTCTGGAGGGCGGGCACCGCCGATTGCACGGGCACACGCAGCGAGCCGTCCGACGAGTCTTCAGTGGAACCCTTGGCGGGGACGTCGATGCGGGTGATGTCCGTCACGTCGAACTGCTCGAACACCGCGGCCGCACGGCTCAGCATCAGGTCCCGTTCACCCGGGCCAGCCTCACGTGGGCCGCTGATCGCAACGATCGACTTCACCCGGCGAGCGTAGCTGCCACCTGCGACGCGTCCTACGGGAGGGGCACGATGACATCACCAACCTCGGCGGTGCTCAAGACCCGGGCGCCCGAGTTGCGCAACGCCTCCACCACCTCCTCCTGTGGGTGCCCGTAGCGGTTCGGCCCGACGCTGATGATCGCGAGTCGGCCGACGGTCTCGGCGAGCCAGTCGAGATCGCTCGTTGCAGCACCGTGGTGCGGCACGACGAGAATGTCGGGTCGTATCTGCGGCAACTCGCGTTGGGCGACCGCTTCGATGTCCCCGGGGAGCAGGATGGTGTGGCCTCCCAGGTCGACCCACAGGACGATCGAGCCGTCGTTGTCGCGCTTGTAGCGGCGCTGCGGACCGAGGGCCGTGATGTGCATCTCGCCCAGGGTGCGTCCGACGCCGGCAGCGATCTCGCTGACGGCAACCCCCCGGTTGCGGCACTCGGCCACGAGTCGCCGGAGGAGATCGCCGTGGTCGCCAAAGGCTGGGATCCAGAGCTCCCTCACGCTCACCCGGCTGGTGATCCCGATGAGCCCGCCGGCATGGTCGGCGTCGCCATGGGTCACCACCAGGAGGTCGACGTGACGCACCCGTCTTCGGTCAAGCGCATCGGCGAGGACGGCAGGATCCGCTCCCCCGTCGACCAACACGGTGTGTACATCGCGGACGAGCAGGGCATCACCCTGACCGACGTCCAGCGCAACGAGTCTCGGGCCGTCGACCGACGCCGGCGGGACGAACGCGACGGCCACACTCGAAACCACCGCTGCGATTGCACCCTTGCGGGTAGCCCGCAGACGTAGGCATGCCCCGATCGCGATGACGCCCAGCAACGCCACGGCGTCGAGTTGGGGCCAGCTGGCAAACCGAGCCGCCAACCAGAGCACCGCCGTTGCCGGAAACCGAGCGATCGTCAGCATTCCTCCCCCACCGAGGAGTACTGCGGCGCCGCCAAGCCCGGTAGCGGCCGTCACGATCGGAGCTGCGATCAGGTTCGCCAGGGGCGCCATGAGCGGGATCGAACCGAAGTGGACCAGCGCAATCGGCGCAACGGCAACCTGGGCTCCGACGGTAGCTCCGAGAATCGACCAGATCGGCCGGGGCCGACGGGGACCCACGAGGCGCACGCCGACCATCACCCCGATCGTTGCCGCAACAGACAGCTGGAAGCCGACCGACGCGGCCAGCTGACCGGCAACGAGCAGCAACACCGTGACGCCCCATCCCAACGCAACGATCGGTTCGATCGGCACACCGGCGAGCCGCCCGAGCAGGACGAAGCCGATCATCGCGCTGGCGCGCAGCACCGAGGGCTCCCAGCGGGTCACGAGCGAGAAGAGCGCAACCCCGATCAGACCGAGGCCGGCCCGGACTCGCGGACCTGCCAGCGGTGCGAGCAACAACCACCACGCAGCGAGGAAGAGCGCAACGTTGCTCCCCGACACCGCAACGAAATGCGACAGGCCGGCGGCGCGGAGGTCGTCGACGGCCTCGCTCGACAGGCCAGACGTCTCGCCGATGAGGAATCCCGCAAGGAGCGCCTCGGCTTGTCCCGAGGTATCGGTTCGCAGCACCTCGACGACCCTGCTCCGCATGCCCGACGCAAGCCGGTGGAGCGGGGCCTGAGGGCGCGAAACGATGGCTGCCTGGACCGCAGTCAACTTCCCACCGACCGGATCGGACCGCACATGACGTCGGTACTCGTCCAGTCGGCCGGCAACGGCAACGCCGTCACCAGGTTCCGGGTACGGAGCCTCGGGCCAGACGACGGCGATCGGCGGGAATCGGTGTCCCGATGTGGCTGCGCGACCGTCGGCTACGACGACCCAAACCTCGTCACGGATACGTACCGGGACGTCGGCCGCGACCCCGGTGAGTTCCACACGACCCGTTGGGATAGCGGCACCCAGGGTGGCCTCCTCACGAGCGGACGCAAGGTGACCGGACACCGCCGCGCCAACGGCAACGACACAGACGACGATTGCGGTCGGAGGCAGCCTGCCAACCCCCACGAGCACAGCGCTTGCGAGTGCCAGCCCGCCGGCGAGCACGATCCCATCGACATCCAGGTATCGACCAGCAAGCGCCCCAAGCCATGCGACCGCTCCGCACGCCGCCGCAATGCGAGCGGGTGCCGTCACGGTGGCTTCACCGCTTCCCGGAGTTGACTCAACTTTGCCTCGCCGATGCCCGGAACGTCGAGAAGATCCTCGATCGTTGCGAATGGCCCATTCGCCTCTCGGTGGGCAACGATGCGCTGCGCGAGGACCGGGCCGACGCCGGGGAGCGTCTCGAGCTCGGAAGCGTCAGCGCGGTTGAGGTCGACGCCGGGATCGGCCTCGCTGCCGTTTGCAGGACGGTCGGCGACCGCACCCGGCACGTGGATGTGCTCCGCGTCGCGGACGGTTGCCGCCAGATTGAGCCGAGCCAGGTCGGCATTCCGCAGAGCTCCGCCTGCGGCAGACACCACGTCGGCCACCCGCGCTCCTGCCGGCACGACGACGAGTCCGGGACGAACCACCGCCCCCGAGACATGCACGGTGATCTCCGTACCGGCAGTCGAGGCCATGGAACCGAACATGCCTCCGCGCTCTGGCGCCGCCGTCGCTGCCGGTCCGCCACCGAACCACAGTCCGCCGAGCACGACGATGGCGATGACGGCACTGATACCGCCCAACGCCGGCGTGATGGGACGTGAGATCGTGCACCCCCAAGTGCTGTCCCATCGCGCCGCGCCCCGTCGCACGCAGATGTATCAGAGCAGTGTGACGAGAACTAGGGGGAGAGTCGTCAGTCGTCAGTCGTCAGTCGTCAGTTGGGCCTGCCCCGGTTTGGTGGACACTTGGTGGCTTACGGTTTCGTGGGCCAGTGTCTCCTTTCGAAGGTAGCGGGTGAGAGGTATCC
>JASJAX010000115.1 GCA_030066755.1 Acidimicrobiia bacterium | reverse complement strand
GGCCCCGTTTGCTGCGGAGAAACAAGCTCTTGCAGTTGCCGCCGGTGACCGAAGGTCGGAGACGCTTCGCCTCATCGACGGTGAAGACCGGCGGATGGGTGATGGTCTGGTGGTGGATCCCGAGGCCGTCGAGGAACGCCAACAGTTCCGGTGCGGTCAGTGGGGAAGTCTCCGCCACGACGACCTCAACCTGCCTTGAGCTCCTCGACGAGATCGACGTAGGCCTGCTTCGCTTCATCCGCCGGCATGCCCTCCAGCTCCGCCCACGCGTCGTATTTGGCACGTTCGACGAATGCCATCATGCCCGGCCGATCCCCGGCGACATCACCCACACTGCCCTGCTTGAAGAGTGCGTAGAGCCGGAGGAGGGCCGCATTGTCGGGCCGCTCCGGAAGTTCCTTCACCTCGTCGGCTGCCGTCGCAAACCGACTCTCGAGATCGGACATCGAGCCCCTTTCACCGCTGCCAGCGATCCTCGCAGACGCCCACGCGGGAGGAAAACCTGACTCAACCAGGGTTTGGAGCGATCAGGATCGTCACGGTGGATGTCGAGGCAAAACCGCCGGGGACTCGATGGGGTTCGAGCCCGGCCGCAATCTCCTTGCGCACACGCCGGTGCGTTTGGTCGTTCATGGTCTCGAGCAGCGGCCGGGTCCCGAGCGACCACAGTTGCGTCCACAGCGCATCGAGGCTCGGAACCACGACGGTTTCGGTCACATCGTGACGGATCGGTTCCAGGAACCCGGCGCGACGCAGCTCGTGCGTCGCCCCCTCGGTCGTCCACATCGGGTGCTCGTTCCGCGGCACCGCCTCGGAATGGCGGACGAGAATCTCAACGAGCCAGGGCCACAGCGGCGGTCCGGCGAACAGGGAGAAGGCGAACTGCCCTCCGGGACGGAGCACCCGGCGTACCCCGCCGAGCATGGCAGGTACGTCGCCGGCGAAGAACACTCCGAAGCCACAGTGGACCTTGTCGAACTCCGCATCGCCGAATTCCAGGGCGTCGATGTCCCCGACGACAGCTGCCGCATGATCCTGCAGCGCCTCAGCCGCCAGCGCCTCGTTGGCACGGCGGACCATTTCTGGAGAGAGGTCGATCCCGACAGCCCGTCCGAGAGGCCCAACCGCCCGAGCGGCGGGTACAAGTGATGCCCCACGGCCGCAGCACAGGTCGAGAGTCCGATCGCCCGGGCGTACCTCGGACCGTTCGACGAGGCGGGTACCGAAGGCAGCGAAGAAGCCGACGTCGCGGTCGTAGTCCTCGGCCTCGTCGAAGATCCGGCGGATAGATCGTTTGGCGTCGGACGTCATCGTGCCACGACCCGCAAATCCCTAGGTGAGGAGGGATCGGGTGTCGAGGACGATGAGCACCACCATGAAGGCAATGACGGCGATGTGAAGCACCGTGATCGGCTTCCGCCAGGGATGCTCCGCTCTCCAGAAGCGCCGGATGCTGACCACATTGGCCACGATGGCAACCGAGGCGATGGGAATGCCGATTGCCGGCCCAACACCCGGGGCCAGGCCGATCAGCGGTGTGATGAACGGGAGCACGACGTAGGCGAGCGTGCATCGAATCCCGGACACGATGATCGACATGTTGAAGGCACGCTGCGCCTCCGCCTGGGCGGCAGGGGCATCGATGCGCTCGGTCGAATCCGTGGTCATGGGCCGGAGGTTACCGGGCTGGGCGCGTCTGTCGTCAACCGCCTCACGCACAACAGCGTGGTGGCGTCGGATCAGCCGGTGGGGTCGGCGACCTTGCCAACGAACAGCACGGCGCCGGTGGCATCATCCTGGATGACGAACACGAACGGCCGGTCGGCCCGGACCGTTGGCCCATGGGAGAGCGCGATGTTCGTCCCGGTTGCAGCGGCCGCCTCCGTGCCGGCTTCGTCGATGCGCACGAAGGTCTCGTGCTCGATCGTGTCGATGAAGAGCCCCGATGTCCCCGTCATTCCGGAGAAGTCGGCAGCCGGCGAGAACGGCAACTCCAGCCCAAGGCGGTTCAACGACGGGATCAGGCTCGTGTGATAGCTGAGCTCGAACTTCGGCAGGTAGAGATGGATTCCGCCGTCGCTGAGGTTCTCGCGAATGTCGTCGAGTTCGTCGGCATCGAATTCCGTCACGAACGGGCTCATGGAGCGGGGCACGATGACGATCATCGAAAGCTCCCCGCCGGTGTACGGGATTCGTGCCGCGTCGTAGTCGGGAGTCGTGACCGTGGGCAGATACTCGTTGAAGTTCATCATCTCGACGGTGACAACGGAACCGTCGTCGCGAGAGAACGACGCTTGCTCGGTGTTGTCCGGATTGAACGGGAAGAACCAGGCGGCGTTGAGATAGGTGGCGCTGACGAGCGCGAGGACCGTGTTCGACTTGATCGTGCCCTCCGGGAACAGCTCATCGATGCGGCCGGCAGTCTGATCGGCGGTCCAATCGTTGATGACCCGTCGAGCACCCTCGGAATCGCCGGCGAAATCCACCGTTCCGAGTGGGGCCTCGTGGTACCGACTCAGATCGGCGAGGTATGCGTCGAGGAACTCGACGCCATCCTGCCCGAAGGCGCGGTTGGCGACCGCCAGTTCGAGCGCTTTGCGATTTCGAGACGAGAGGGCGCGGCGCAGCGCTCCGAATCCCTCGTGGAGTGCGTCACCTTCGAGACCAAAGTGCAGGACGTCGGCCATCTCCTGAGCCGTTTCACCACGGGCACCGAGATACGCCAGCGCAAGACCCTCAGAGATCGACGCCGGTCCGAGCAAGACGTTGCCCTCTTCGCGTCGGGCGATGTCCGTGAAGAGTTCGAGCGCCAACGTCGTGTTGTCGTCGACCAAGCCATCCGGGACGTCGACCGGAGCCGGTGGAGGCGGCGCGAGCGTGGGAATGACCGGCGGGGCGAAGGTCGAAGTGACGCTCGGCGGGTCGGGCGCTTCAGTGGTCGACGGCGTGGGCGCCAACGTCGTCGTCGACCGTCCGGATTCCGGCGCCTCACCGCACGCGCCGAGAACGAGCACGAGAGCCAGGGTCGCCACCACCGTACGTCGCATCGTTTCCACCGCCACCGAGAATACGCGGCATCGGCAGCCGCGGGCCCCTATTCCGCCTCGGGGCAGCCGAACGCAACCGACACGACCTCGGTCATCTCGCTCGGCAGCCAGGGCACGTCCTTCAGTCCTTCCCGGTCCTGTGTCGCGTCGAACTCGGCTTGCGACGCTCGGCAAAAGGCGTAGACCTCTTCCAACAGCGCAAGCGACGCTTCCCCTTCCGGGGTGTCCAGCCATTGGCGATGCTCGGTCACCTCGTCCATGGCGGCGACTCGCGCTGCCAGGGCTTGATCCGCTTCCTCGAAGCGAGTGAACACGTCGACGGCGGCCGCGTGCTGCTCGGCGACCGCTTCGGGGGGATTGAGGTCTTCGACCCCTTCGAGGAACTCCGCTCGGATCGCAAGGCGGCCGTCCCAGTACTCCAACGCACCGTCCAGGCTCGGCGTCTGGGACTCCCACATCTCATCGAGCTCGGCAAACTGGGCCTCCATGCGGCCGACCAGCCGTTCGGCTTCGGCGGCGTACTCGGAAACGGTGAGTGCGCTCTCGCCGCAGGCGACGAGCATCGCCGCCAGGAGGGAGATGCAGACTGGTGCGAGTCGAAGGCTTCTCACGCGACTGTTGTACCGCGACCTCGGGAGTGATCTAGAGCCAATCGGCCCAGAGTCTCACGGCATAGGCTGGGGGCGTGGAGTCGAGAGTGAGGTGGCGACGTATGGTCATCGGCGTAGGAGCCGCGCTCCTCGCGATCGTTGTCGGCCTGTGGCTGTTCCAGCGGCGGCTCATCTACATCCCCAGCGGCAGCGTATCGGCTGTCGCAACGGTGCTGCCCGGCTGGGAAGAGGTCTCGCTCGAGACCGTCGACGGCCTGAAGCTTGCCGGTTGGTTTCGAGCTCCAGAAGGCGACGCACCGCTGATCATCGTGTTCAACGGCAATGCCGGCAACCGCTCCGGCCGGGTTCCTCTCGGGTCGCAGTTCGAGGCCGCCGGGTACGGCGTCTTGCTGTTCGACTACCGCGGATACGGAGGCAATCCCGGAAGCCCGAGTGAGCCAGGCCTCGCCCTCGATGCACGGGCCGCTCGGGCGTTCGTTGCGGCCACCGCACCAGATCACCCGGTCGTCTACTTCGGTGAGTCACTCGGGGCCGCAGTTGCGGTGGAGTTGGCGACAGCCGCGACGCCGGCAGCCCTCGTTCTGCGCTCTCCGTTCACCTCGCTGCCCGACGCGGCCGGAGTCCATTATCCGTTCCTGCCCGTCCGCCTTCTGCTGTGGGACGAGCACCCATCGTTGGAGCGGATCGGTGAGGTCGGCGTTCCCCTGCTCGTCATCGCTGGGTCGAGCGATGCAACGATTCCACTCGCCCAGAGCCGGAAGTTGTACGACGCTGCCGACGGACCCAAGGAGTGGCTCGTCATCGACGGTGCCGACCACAACGACCCAGATCTGACGAGCGGCCGGGAACTCGTCGATGCGACGATCCGGTTCGTGGCCGAGCATGCCGGGCCTTGATCGGGCGGGGGGAGGATCGCGCCATCCATGGTTCTTCGCTCGTGCCCTCCGGGCACGGCTCATCACGTGTTCAAATCCTCTCCCCCTCAGATACACAAACGGCCTGGGCCGTTGGCCCAGACCGTTTTGGTAGTAGCGGGGGGAGGATTTGAACCTCCGACCTTCGGGTTATGAGCCCGACGAGCTACCAGACTGCTCCACCCCGCGTCGTTGGTAGCGACATTGTACCGCCTGCGGCAGGCAATCGGTCAAGCTGAGGCGGCAGGATCGTCCGGCGACTGCACGGACCGCAGTTGTCGCCCTGACGAACCCGTGTCGAACAGAATCTCGCCGGCGCCCTGGCGGCGGGCCAGCGTCATCATCGTCGCCGGCTCGACCGGCGGCGAGAACAAGAACCCCTGGCCGATGTTGCACCCCAAGGCCCGCAGCCGGTCCAGCTGCCATTGCGTCTCGATGCCCTCGACCACCGTGTACAACCCGAGCCACTGGCTGAGGCCGACGATCGTCGAGATCAGCGGCGACGTGTCCTGCGTCCGGCTCATGCCGTCGACGAACACCTTGTCGACCTTCAGCACGTCGACCGGGAGCCGATCGAGCGACGCCAGGGACGAGTATCCGGTACCGAAGTCGTCGACTGCGATCCGAATCCCGAGCTCGCGAAGCGGCTCGATCGACTGCAGCGGTGCGTTCATCACGGCCGTTTCCGTGATCTCGAGCACGAGGCGATTCGGCGGCACCCCGGAGTGGCTGATGGCTCGAATGACGTCGTCGGCAAACGACTCGTTCTCGAGCTGGCGCGCCGACACGTTGACGGCGATCTCCAACTCTCCGCCGGCCGGCGTCAAGTCCAAGACATCACGATGGCGACGCAGCGCTGTCTCGAGGACCCAGTCGCCGATCTGGTGAATCTGGCCCGATTCCTCCGCGAAATCGAGGAATTGGTCCGGAGTCAGCAGACCACGGCGGTGATGGTCCCACCGGATCAGCGCCTCGAATCCACGGATCCGACCCGATCGCAGGTCGACGACCGGTTGGTAGACCAGGTGCAGCTCGTCTCGTGCGGAGGCGGCATCGAGCTCGGTCCTGAGTTGGAGTTGCTCTACCACCTCGGCGTGCATCGCCGCCTCGAAGAGCCGGAACGTCCCCTTGCCCGAACGTTTCGCCACGTACATCGCAGCATCGGCGTCCCGAAGGACCTGGCCAACCGAGTCCTCGCTCCCCCCGATCGCGATCCCGATGCTGGCACCGATCGTGACCTCGCGGTTCTCGATCCACAACGGGGCGGCCAGCCCTTCGAGAATCCGTTCGGCGACCACCGTGGCGTCACGAATCGATCCAATCTCCTCGAGGAGCACAGCAAACTCGTCGCCGCCGAGCCGAGCGATCGTGTCGCCCGGACGGCAGTGGCTGCGGAGTCGGTTCCCGATCCCGACGAGCAACTCGTCGCCGGCTGTGTGACCGAGCGAGTCATTGACGGTCTTGAAGTCATCGAGGTCGAGGAAGAGCACGGCCAGCTCGGCTCCGCTGCGGATCGCCCGATCGAGCGCATGCTCGACTCGTTCGGCGAACAACGTGCGGTTGCCCAGTCCCGTCAGCGCATCGTGAAGCGCTTGATGTTTGAGCTCCTCCTTCAACTCAGTCAGCGCAGCGAGCGAGTCTTCGAGGCGTCCGTTCTCCACGGACACGGCAACCTGGGCGGCAAGGGTCTGGAGCAGCTCGAGATCGTGCGCTTGGAACACGCCGACCTCGCCGATGTGGTTGGCAACCATCACCGAACCGACGAGACCACCGTCGATCGTCACGGGTGCAACCATCGCAGCAACCACCGGTTCCGGTGCACCGTCGACATCGTCGATCGTGAGTCCCGCTTCGACGTCAACGATGGCCGCCTCGGGCTGTTCGCTGATGAGATCCCACGCACTGCGGCCAAGCTCGTGGTCGACGCGCTGCATCGTGGCAAGGTGGTCGCCGGGACCCACCATCGTCCGGTAGACGTCATCGGGGCCGATCGGGCTCAGTCGAATCTCGCAGACCTCTGCATCGAAGATCGCCCGGGCATGGCGAGCCGCAGCGATGAGCGCGGTCTCGAGCTGCGGCGATTGATGCAGATCGCGGGTCGCCTCGTACAACGCTTTGAGGCGGGTCCGTTCCTGACGGGACGACGCAAACCATCGGTAGGCGGCGTACACCACGACCAATGGCAGGAGGGCGAACGCCACGAACGGCGCCGCCGACAGCACCGCCGCCAACACGAGGAGTCCGACGATCGTGTTCATCAACGAGGCTCCGGCGCTGAACGCGGCGGCTTCGAGCAACTGCCGCAGTCCCACCGAGCCTCCGGTGACCCGAATGGCGGTGTAGACCATGAGGTGGGCGGCGGCGAGTGCCGCAGTGGTCGCCACCACTGCTCCGGCCCATCCGGCCGGGGCAACGACCTGCCCCGCCGCGACGATGGCCCGGTACACTGCGATGGCGATCGTCGATTGCAGCGCGAACTCTGCGAGGTTGAAGACCAGCTTGTGCGGGACCTGTCGGCGGTGGCCCGCCAGCACCCCGAGGTTCCCGAGCACCTGGGCAAAGATCAGCGTCGTCGGCGACGCAAGGGCCAGACCGACAACCAACGGGACCTCACTCATCGAGAACGTATGCGCATCTCGGCCGAAGCTGAGATGGACGACGAGCAGCTCCGCCGCGTAGAACCCGAGCGCAAACGTCCACCACGGCAGCGAAGGCTCGTCGCGCAGCGGGCCATCGGGCAGGACCGTGAGCATCAGGATCGCACCCGCCGCAAACACGGCCGACAAGAACCAAACCTGCCGCGGGCCCCTCGAGGACGGGCGCGCGACAGGCGCGGCACCACTCAACTCGGCGGCTTCATCCACCCTTGCTCCAGCGTTCGACTGCGTGATCCCGGTGGTATCGGCCGGTTCGACCGGGGACCAAAGCCCCAGATCGGCAACCGACCGCGCCGCAAGGGACTAGTCAATCCGCGAGCTCCGAGAACCACCCGTGCCATGACCCAGAATCCATCGTTTACTCAGGTGAGGGCACAACACAGGTGGGAACGGTCCCTGTCACCGCACTGATCTGCAGTGGCAAGGAGGCCATACGTGAAGTCCAGCGATCTGGGGGCGATCGCACCGCAATTGCGGCGTGCCCGTACCACGATCTCATTCCTCGTCGTCGCGATGGTTGCGGCGGCGCTCACCGCCCAGCCGATCGAAGCGGCACCAAGCCCTTCCGGCACGAGCGCATTCACTGCCGCGTCGTGGGATACGGCCGCGAGCTCGTCGTACAGCGTGAAGCAGTATCCGGGTGACATGTATTGGGTGACCCGTGAGGTCACGGGTGCTGCGGACTACTGGAATGCCGGCTACACCGGCGACGGCGTCGACATCGCACTCATCGACACCGGAGTAGTACCGGTTGCAGGCCTGTCGGCCAAGGGCAAGATCGTCAACGCCCCGGATTTCTCCTTCGACACGATCTCTGAGCCGCTCGAGCACCTGGACGCCTACGGACACGGCACCCACCTCGCCGGGATCATCGCCGGCAAGGACCAGAGTGTCCTCTCGGTTCGGGCCGGGAGTGAGACCCAGTTCCGGGGTATGGCTCCGGATGCCCGCCTCGTCAACGTCAAGGTCGGCGACGTCGGCGGCATCGTTGATGTCTCGCAGGTGATTGCGGCGATCGACTGGGTGGTCCGCAACCGCAACGCCAACGGACTGAACATCCGTGTCATCAACCTCTCCTACGGCACGGACGGGAGTCAGGACACCACGGACGATCCGCTCGCCCATGCCGTCGAGCGGGCCTGGAAGGCGGGCATCGTCGTGGTGGTCGCGGCCGGCAACGACGGCAACGGGACCGCGCTGCGCAACCCGGCGTACGACCCGTATGTCCTTGCAGTCGGCGCCTCCGACTCCGGCTACAGCTACAGCACCTCCGACGACACCGTGCCCGGATTCTCGAACTGCGGTACCTCGGCACGGCACGTCGACCTCGTCGCTCCGGGCAAGTCCATCGTCAGTCTGCGAGCCCCCGGATCCACGATCGACAAGGCGTACCCGGGGGCAGCCGTGACCGACCGGCTCTTCCTCGGGTCCGGAACGTCACAAGCGGCTGCTGTTGTGGCCGGCGCCGCGGCCCTCGTGCTCCAGCAGCACCCGGGGA
>JASJAX010000016.1 GCA_030066755.1 Acidimicrobiia bacterium | reverse complement strand
GAAGAGGAAGGGGGAGCGGGCACACCGGGTGCACCCTCACTCGATCGCCTCGGTCGATTGGGCGCGTTGATGGCACCCTCGTTGCCGGACGGTCAGTGGTCGGTCGGGGACTTCCGCGACTCGGGCTTGGGCCGGTCCATCGAGGGTTGGTTCCGTGCCACGATGCCCGTTGTCGCCGGGGGCACGTCGTGAGCGATCCGTTCGTGGAGGTGATCACCGAATCGGATCTCCAACGCCGGGTATCCCAGCTCGGCGCCGAGATCGCCGATGACTACCAGACCACGGTCCCTGTCGTGGTGGGTGTCCTCAAAGGGAGCATCCCGTTCCTGGCGGATCTCGTTCGGGCGATCGACAGCACGCTGCAGGTCGACTTCCTGTCGCTCACACGTTTCGGCGAGGAGGGCCGGGTCTCGATTGCGATGGACGTGTCGGTTCCGCTCCGCGGCCGTGATGTCATAATCGTCGAGGACATCGTCGACACCGGACTCACCCTCACTGCGCTCCACCGCATGCTCATGCTGCGTGAGCCGAACTCGCTGCAGACGGTCACGCTGCTGGACAAGGCGCCGCGCCGGATCGTCGACATCGACCTGGCGTATCGGGGGTTCGAGATCGGGGATGAGTTCCTCTTGGGCTACGGGCTCGACTGGGGCGGCCACTACCGCAACCTTCGTTCGTTGTGGGCTGTGATGGATCTCGGTGCATTCGCCGACGATCCGCATCGTTTCACCGAAGTGGTTCACCCGAGCGCAGGGGGAGCATTCCTGCGCCGGTGATAGGCTGACGCCATGAGCGATCCCGTTCCGATGGACGTCGTTGGCGTCCGCATCGAACTCCCGACCAACACGCCGATCCTCCTGCTTCGGGAGCAAGAAGGGGAGCGGTTCCTCCCGATCTGGATCGGGACCAACGAGGCGACGGCGATCGCATTGGCACTCGAAGGTGTCGAGCCCCCGCGTCCGATGACGCATGACCTCATGAAGCTCGTGACGGAGGCGCTCGGTTCCAACGTGGTCAGGGTCGTGGTGACCGATCTGCAGGATGGGACGTTCTTCGCCGATCTCGTCATGCTCAAGGACGGCGAAGAGGTGGTGATCTCGGCTCGTCCCAGCGATGCCATTGCACTCGCCACGCGGACCGACTCGCCGGTCTTCGCCGCACGTGCGGTCCTCGACGAAGGTGGAGTCGAGATCCGCGACGAAGGCCAGGAAGAAGAGATCGAACGATTCCGCGAGTTCCTCGAGGACGTCACTCCGGAGGATTTCGAAGGCTCCTGAGCGAAGCTCAGGAGCCGGTACGACGTACTACGTACTCCGTCGCCCGAAACGGGCCATCGGGGATCGCATCGGCTCCCTGTTGACGTGCGCCATGCGATGTAGGCATCGGCTGTGCACGGTAGATCTGGTCGCCCGTCGGGCGACGTCGTACGTCGTACGTAGTACTTGGATAACCGGCGCCAAGGCGCCGGTTATCCACAGGTTGTTGACAACGCGCGATCGCTATCGGTAACTTCACCGGCGTAGTTCGGCGGGCGGAATTACGTCGGTGTAAGCTACAGCACGCAAAGGAGGCTCGCCGTGACCGCGCAGACAGAGCAGGGATACCGTGCACCGCAGGTGTGCAACCTGGTCGGGATCACGTACCGGCAGCTCGATTACTGGGCTCGTACGGGACTGATCGTCCCCTCGATTCAGACGGCGCACGGTTCCGGTTCTCAACGTCGGTACGCGTTCGGCGACATCGTCCAGCTCAAGGTCGTCAAGCGCCTGCTCGACGCCGGGATGAGCCTCAAGAAGATCCGCACCGCAATGGATATCTTGCGGGAACAACTCGAGAGCGACACACCGCTCAACGACGTGACACTGCTCAGCGATGGCACCACGATCTACGCAGCTCACAGCCCTGATGAGGTCGTCGACGTGTTCCAACGCGGTCAAGGCGTCTTCGGCATCGCCGTCGGCCCGGTCCAGCAGGAACTCGAAGGCGAGATTCACGCACTGTTCCCGGACGACGCTTCCCCCGTCGAAGCGCTGCCCGAAGCGGAGGCCAAGGCCAACTGAGCACCACCCGCGAGTTCCCGTCACCGTCTGACGACGTCGACTTCGCTCACGAGAGTGAGCGGCAGTTCGCCCGGCTCCTCGACTTCTACTCGATCCCTTGGGAGTACGAGCCGCGCGAGTTTGCGATTCAGGATGATGAAGACGGGAATCCGGCGAAGTTCTTCCGTCCCGACTTCTATCTGCCGGACGACGATCTCTTCATCGAGATCACCACGATGAATCAGAAGCTCGTGACGAAGAAGAACCGCAAGGTGCGCATGCTCCGCGAGCGGTATCCGGACATCCGGTGCAAGATCTTCTACCAGCGGGACTATCTCCATCTGCTGGTGAAGTACGGGCTCGAAGAACCCGAGGATCAAGAACTCCCCGCCGCTCCAACGAGGATCCCCGGCCCGCCGCAGATCCTCGACCTCGGGACCGAGGAGAGCGAAGCGGGGGCCGCCGGCTGAGGCGGCGCCTAGCGGCGCCGAGTCGTCAGTCTTCAGGCAGCGCGCGACTCGCCGACGTTGATCGAAGCCGCAGCCGTTCTTGTGCGAGATGTGAGGTCGGTGTCGTCAGACCGAGCAGGCGTGGCATCGATTGAGCAACGCGCGAGGTCTTCGCTGACGACTGACGACTGACGACTGACGACTCCACTCGACCTCTTCTATCCTTCTCCGCGACCGCGTCGTCCACCTCAGGAGTTCACCCATGCCCACTACGTCACTGCGTGAAGTCCATGCTGCGGCCGGGGCCCGCTTCACGGACTTCGGCGGCTGGGAGATGCCGTTGCAGTACGAAGGCGTCATCGCCGAGCACATGGCGGTCCGTGAGTCGGTCGGGGTATTCGATGTGTCCCACCTCGGCCGATTCGAGGTTGCGGGGCCGGGAGCGGTCGACGCAGTGCGGTATCTCCTGTGCAACGACATCGCCAAGATCGAGCCGGGCAAGGCGCAGTACACCATGGCGTTGAACGACTCGGGCGGTGTCGAAGACGACATCATCGTCTGGTGGATCGATGACGAGCGGCTTTGGGTACTGCCGAACGGCGTGAACTTCGACGAGATCATGGCGCGCTTCGCCGAACATGCTGGACCGGAGACCACGGTGCGCCCGCTCCGCGACGACACCGTGTTGCTCGCCGTTCAGGGCCCGGACGCTCCCGGCGTGATCGAATCGGTGCTCGGCACTGCGCCGGGCCGGTTCCGTGTCGCCACCGGCGAGTTCGCAGGCCACCCGTATGTTGCTGCCGGCACCGGGTACACCGGCGAGCGCGGCGCGGAGATCGCCGTGCCGGCGGAATCGGCCCCGGCGTTGTGGCAGGCCGTTCTCGCCGGCGGCGCTGTGCCATGCGGGCTCGGAGCGCGAGACACGTTGCGGCTCGAGATGGGCTTCGCTCTGTGGGGTCAGGACCTCGACGAGACGACGACTCCGCTCGAAGCCGGCCTGGGATGGGTCGTCAACTGGGATCACGACTTCGTCGGGAAGGACGCATTGCTTGCGCAGAAGGCATCTGGCCGCCCGCGTGCGCTGGTCGGGTTCAAAACCGGAGGACGACGCATTGCACGTCACGGCTACGCCATGCGCGCCGGGGAGTCGATCGGCGAGGTCGCGAGCGGCAACTTCAGCCCGATCCTGCAGGGTGCGATCGGTCTCGGCTATCTGACACCGCCACCGAAGGCCGATACTCCGCTCGAGATCGAATTCCGTGACGAGTGGCAGGTCGTGGAGCGTGCCAAGCCCCCGTTCATTGAGCGCTGAGGGTCTGGAGCGCAGTGTTCGGCGATCGCTCGTCGCCGCCATCGGGACGGCGCCGATCTCGGTATCCCGGGTTCGGACGGACGTGTTCAACGCCGTTCTGCCGTCGGCTGACGCCCAATCACTCCCGGTCGTGTGGGGGACCACCGTGTGGTCCGCAGCCTCCGGTCGGTGCATCGTCGAGCAGCCCAATGGCCTCGGGCTGATCGAACGGGGCTTCCCAGACGACGCCATCGTCGTGGGCACCCTCGGGAGGCTGCGGCTCGTCGACCAAGGTGGTGCGCCAGACCCGCCGCCGGCAGCTACCGGCCTGCGGGGGCGCCTACTGCAGCTCGGCGGCGTTCGTCCCGCGACTCGCCGAATCGAGACGGGTCGCTTCATTCTCCTGTTCCCCTGTTCCCCCGGCATTGTGGAAAGCGTCGCCGCCCCTTCGGGAATCGCAGCAGCGGACGTCGGCTCATCGCTCCCCGAGTTGGCGGGCGGGGTGCGATTCGAGGTGTGGGGAGAGGTCGTAGAGTCTGACCTAGCGGGATACGCTGCGGAGATCGGCGACAGGTTGGCGCAAGTGGAAGGACTCTGACATGAGCCAGGTGTTCGGCATCGATATCGGAGGATCCGGGATCAAGGGCGCTCCTGTTGACCTCGAGGTCGGAGACCTGGCGGTGAAGCGGAAGCGCATCGAGACTCCGCAGCCGTCCACGCCGGAGGCCGTGATGGATGTCGCCGCACGTGTCATCGGGCACTTCGGCTACGAGGGTCGAGTCGGATGCGCCATGCCGTCGGTCGTGGTGGACGGTGTTGCGCACAGCGCAGCGAACATCGACCCGGCCTGGATCGGCACCGACGGTCAGACCCTGTTGGAAGCCCGTACCAAGTGCGAGGTCACACTGCTCAACGATGCCGACGCAGCGGGTCTCGCCGAAATGCGATTTGGCGCCGGCCGGAACGAAGACGGGTTGGTGATCCTCTTGACGTTCGGCACCGGGATCGGTTCGGCGGTGTTCTACCGCGGGCAGATGTTGCCGAACACCGAGTTCGGCCACCTCAAGTTCCGCGGCATGGAGGCGGAGCACTACGCCGCCGCTCGTCTGGTCGAACGCGAGGACATGAACATCGACTGGTGGGCGCAGCGGGTCAACGAGTACCTCCAACACCTGGACTTCATCTTCACGCCGTCGCTCTTCATCTTCGGTGGCGGGATTTCGAAACGGTGGGGTGACTTCCACGAGTTCTTCGACACGCGAGCTCGCATCGTTCCTGCCGAACTCAGAAACAACGCCGGTATCGTGGGAGCGGCGCTCGCAGCGCACGAGGCGTCCCAGTAAGGAGTACCACCGTGGGAAGCGAAACGGGCGAACTGACGGTACGGGACGGGATCACCCTCCGAACCCGACGCTGGTCGGCGGAGGATCCCAAGGGGAACGTCGTGCTCGTCCACGGGGTCGCCGAACACAGCGGACGGTGGGAGCACGTGGGTGCGTTCCTGGCCGATCGCGGGTACAACGTGCTCGCATACGACTGGCGTGGTCACGGAGAGTCGGAAGGGCTGCGGGCCCACATCGAGACGTTCGAGAACATGGTGGACGACCTCGACGAAGTGATGCGCAGCGTCGAGGGCGAGCTGCCGTTGTTCGTCTACGGGCATTCGGGTGGTGCCCTGACGGCGACGGCCCACGCCGTATCCGATCGGCATCAACCGCAGGGGTTCGTGCTGTCGGCCACGGCGCTCTCGGCCGACATCCCACTGCTGTTCCGCGTCGCCGCCAAGGTCCTGCCAAGAGTTGCGCCGAAGCTGCGGCTCAAGAACCCGATCGACGGGGCCCACTTGTCCCGTGACCCTGCCGTTGCGGAGGCGTACTTCGCCGATCCGCTGCTCGAACCCGCAGCGACGGCCCAGAGCGGGGGCGAAATCCTTGCCGCAATGGATCGCACCAGAGCACAGCTGCATCAAATCCGAGTCCCGGTGCTCGTTGTGCACGGCGCCGACGATCAGCTGGTACCGCCATCGGCATCGGCCCCGCTGGCTGCGGTGCCAACGGCGCGTCGCCGGTTGTACGCAGGTTTGCGCCACGAGATCCACAACGAGCCAGAGCAGCATGAAGTACTCGGCGAGATCGCCGATTGGCTCGACGAGCAAGCGTCAGTCTGAGGCAGCGGCAGCGATCGCTGCGGCATACGCAGGTCGCACGTCTTCGTCGATGATGCGGCGTCGCTCGTCCCATGACCCGAACCCCGCTCGGATCGCCTCCGTCGTGATCGAAGCGAGGTCTTCCAACGACATCCCCTGGTCGTCGACGGCGCTGGCATATTCGGATGTGACGGTCACCCCGGACATGAGCCGATTGTCCGTGTTGATCGAAACGTTGAACCCGGCGCGGTACAGCGCACCGAGCGGATGCGATGCGGCGTTCGGCACGAAGGATGTGTGCACATTGGAGCGGACCGCTACCTCGAGCGGCACCCGCTCGTCGAGGACTCGCTGAGCAAGAGCTCCCAAGTCGGTGAGCTCGCCGTCGTTCCAGGTCGCGTCGTCGACGATGTGCACGCCGTGGCCGATTCGGTGCGCTCCGCACGTGGCGAGCGCACGGAAGATGCTATTGGGGCCGTCGGCTTCGCCGGCATGAATCGTCAGTCCGAGCCCGGCATCGTGGATCACTCGAAAAGCCGGGAGGTGATCGTCTGGAGGGAAGCCGGCCTCAGGCCCGGCGAGATCGAAGCCGACGACGCCCTCACCGACGAACCGAGCGGTCGCGCGGGCAACGGTCTCGCTGTCGGGATCGTTGCGCAGTGCGGAAGGGATGAGGCCGGCACGGAGACCGGTTTCGAGGAATGCTCGCTCTAGGCCGGCCAATGCTGCTTCGATGGCGTCCTCACAGGCGAGACCGCTTGCGGTGTGGAGGGCCGGGCCAAACCGGATTTCGGCGTATACGACTCCGTCGTTGGCGAGGTCCTCGACGGCTTCGTAGGCCACTCGCTCGATCGCTTCGGCCGTTTGCATGACCCCGACCGTGTGAGCAAACGCTGCGAGATACCTCTCGAGCGAACCCGATTCACTCTGATCGAACCAGGAAGCAAGGGCCGCAGGATCGGTGGTCGGGAGCTCGCCGTATCCGCTCGCGTCGGCGAGATCCAACATCGTGGCGACACGCACGCCTCCGTCGAGGTGGTCGTGGAGCACGGCCTTGGGGAGCGCCGCGATTGACACATTCTGGTTCATGGACGCGCCACCCTAGTGGTGATGCGGTGTCCCTCCGTGGGTATCCGCTGGGCCGGCGGGGACGGTAGGCTCCCGCCCATGGAAACCCTGGTTGCATCTGCGGTTGCCCGCTTGCTCGACAACGAGCCCGTGACCCACGTCGGTGTCGTCGCCGATGGAAAGCCGTATGTGACCCCGATCTCGTTCGTTTGGCTGGACGACGCGCTCTGGTTTCGCACGATGCCCGGCAGCCGGCTGGATGCGATCATCGAGAACCCCAACCTCTCGTGCGAGGTCTCGCGTTTCGAGTTCGACACCGGCTTCTGGGAGAGCGTCATCGTCACGGGCACGGCCGTGGTCATCGACGACGAGGCCGTCGAGCAGACGATCATGAACGCCATTCGGGCCAAGTATCGCCGGATCACCCGTATGGCCCTCGAACTGCCGCCCGACGTGCTCCCGCACGTCGGCGTGATCATCAAGGTCGAACCAGAGTCCGTGACCGGCCGCGGCTCCGGCAGAGGCCTCGACGGCCCGGCGCTCCCCGGTCGCCTGGGTTAGGCCACTCGTCCCGAGTGTCCGGTCGTCGCAGGCCGTCCAGCCATCGCGCAAACATCGCCCGGCCGAGTCATCAGTCGTCAGTCGTCAGATCCGCGTCTGCACGCAATCTCGAGACTTGAGACTTGAGACTTGAGACCCGACGAGACCGTGGCCACCGAGCCGCGCTCCGCCGTCCCGCCCCGCTACCCCCGCAAACGCGGGTTCAACGAATACGTCCCCATGATGACCGCCGAGTCGAGCACGTGAGCGTTGATCGCGGCTCGGACTTGCTCACCGGTGAAGGCCCCTTCGACGGGCACGGTTGCGACGTCGAGGGCAAACACCGTGAACTCGTAGTGATGGACCAGGCTGTCGTTCCAGGGTGGGCACGGACCGTCGTAGCCGTAGTACTGGCCCTCCATGTCGGCGTCACCGGCGAACCAGTTCGTGTAGTCGTTGATGCCTTGGCGGCATCCGTGAGGTCCGCTCGCCGCGTCCTGGCCACGAGCTACGACACCACCGGCGAAGCTTCCTTCGGCGATCGACCGCAGGTCGGAAGGCAGGTCGACGGCGACCCAGTGGAAGAAGTCGGCGCGGGGGAGATCCGGCGGGACCTCGCGCCCTTCCTGGTTGACATCGTCCGGCTTCGTCGGGACGTCACGATCATGACAGATCAGGGCAAACGAAGCCGTTCCGTCCGGAACGTCGTCCCAGGCGAGATGCGGGTTCCGGTTGCCGGCAAAGGTGACGTGGGTGTCGGGGTCGGGCACACAGAAGGCCAGATGGCCGGGGATGGCGCCGCCGTCGGAGAAGCTGTCACTGGTGATGCGCATCGAATCCACCTCCTGGACCCAGGCTAATGCGCGAGGATGTGGGCATGGACTCGTCCATCGAGGGCCGGCTGCTTGTTGCGTCGCCGCAGCTGATCGATCCGAACTTCTATCGAACCGTCGTCTACATCGCCGAGCACGGCGAAGACGGGGCGCTGGGACTCGTGCTCAATCGTCCGACCGAGGAGTTGGTCGAGGACCATCTGCCGGACTGGGCGGCGACGACGACGTCGCCGGCAGTCGTCTTCGTCGGTGGCCCCGTGTCCAATGAAATCGCAGTCGGCCTCGTCAGATGTCCGAAGCAGCCTCCGGACGAGTGGTCGCCGGGATTCGACGGGTCCGGCCTGGTCGACCTCTCGGCCGGACCCGATGCGATCGGCGGCGCCGATGCATTGCGGATCTTCTCTGGCTACAGCGGTTGGGTCGATGGTCAGCTGGAGATGGAGCTGGCGACGGACTCGTGGTTCGTGGTGCCGGCGTCGCCGTCCGATTTGTTCACCGACCGGCCGGAGACCCTCTGGCGCGAAGTGTTGGCTCGGCAACCCGGGCGCCTGGCGTTCTACGCAACGTATCCGCACGACCTCGGCGGGAACTGAGATCAGATTCAGTCGTCAGTCGTCAGTCATCAGACCGCGGTGAGGCGAACCGGCAAAGCCGGTTTGTGTGGGTAGGGTGCGGTGGTGACTGCAACCGTCCCTGTGCTCCGCAAGGCAATTCGCCGCAAGGCTCCCGGTCTGTCGGTCGAGCGCCGGCTGTGGGCTGCAGGCGCCGACGTCGTCGTCGGCGTCGACGAGGTCGGTAGGGGAGCATGGGCCGGACCACTGTCCGTTGGTGCTGCAGTCGTGCCCAAGGACCGACGCATCTACAAAGTGCGCGACTCGAAGATGCTCACCGAGGATGAACGTGAGGCGATGTTCGAGCGAGTGGCAGGCTGGTGCGTTGCGTGGTCGGTGGGGCACGCAACGCCGTACGAGTGTGACGAACTCGGTATGGCCGACGCTCAGCGACTCGCCGCCGGGCGGGCGCTCGACGGTCTCGGTCTCGAGGCCGATCGGGTGTTGATCGACGGTAACTGGGACTTCGTCGGTCGGGGCAACACCGAGACCATCGTTCGGGGCGACGCCACGACGCTCTCGATCTCGGCGGCGTCGATCATCGCGAAGGTGACGCGAGATCGGATCATGCGGGAGTTCGACCGCAGTTTTCCGTGGTACCACTTCGCCGGGAACAAGGGCTACCCGGGACCGCGCCACAAGGCGGCGTTGCAGTACTACGGCCCGAGCAGCGTGCACCGACGGAGCTGGGTCTTCATGGACCACTTGCCCTGGACGGGGGTCCCGCGTTTCGTGCGACCGGAGGCTCAACAGAAGCTCTTCTGAGCCAGACGTCAGATGTCAGGTCGCTGAGTCATGACTTCGTCATCACGTTGGCAGTTCGGCAGGCCGACACTGCATGCCCGAGCCTCGCTTCGAGATTCCAGACGGTTGTCGAGCGGTGATCTGAGGCGGTAGCTCTCGATTGGCGACTGGCGACTGGCGACTGGCGACTGGCATCTCTGAAAACCACCCATATCCTGGGCATTTGAGGGACTAGGCACTTCGGGATTCCGCGGAATGAACACGAATGTGCCCGGGCGAACGGCCGACATATATGAGTATGCGACCCCGACTGACGAGGCGGGCGCCACATGCTGCGTCCGCCGACCCCCACGGAGCCGGGCTGAAGGTCGCAGTGATCGCCGGCGTGATCGTGCTGGCCGTCACTGCGCTGGTCTTCTCGAGCTCGTTCACCACCCGCGATGTTGCGGAGGATGGCGTGATCGCGCTCCAGAGCGAGTCGGCGCTCGGTGCGAACGACGTGGCGTTCAAGGCGCTGGGACAGGTGGTCCTGCTCGCCGAGGACCGGGCGCTGGGCGTCGCCGACGACGCGGTCGTCGAGAAGGCGCAGGCCGAGGCGAGAGCGGCATTGGACGACCTCGAGGCACGGATCGAGTCGCTCAGCGTTGTCGACGCCGACTCTGCCGCTGAGCTCGCCGAACCCCTGGCGGCGGTTGAGTCAGCCGGTGCTGCCGTACTGGGAGCCGTCGAGACCTACGACGAGCCGTCACGGGTACTCGCCGAGGTCGCCAAGCCTGCGTTCGAGTCGTTGCGAGATGCCCTCGCCGTAGAACGAACCGGTCATGCCGAGTCTCTGACTGCAGCCGGCGACGTTGCCGGGCGGATGGGCTTCATCAGTCAGTTCCTCGTTGCCTTTCTCCTTCCGCTCGCGGCCATCGTCGCGTACCGGTTCACGGCACGTCGCCAGTTGCGTCTCGCCGAGGTTCAACTCGACGCACAACTCGAAGCCGAGCACGAGGTCAATCGGGCCAAGGACGAGTTCATCGCGAACATGTCACACGAGCTGCGAACGCCGTTGACGAGCATCTACGGGTTCTCTGAGGTACTCATCGAGACGGGGCTCGTCGATCCAGACAGCGCGATCGATCTCATCACGATGATCAATGCCGAGTCGGCCGAACTCGGTCGCATGGTGGAGGACTTGCTCGTATCCGCCCGGGCTTCTGCGGACGCCCTTGCGTACACCTATCGGTCGGTGAACCTCGTCGAAGAGACTGAAGCCGTGACCACGCCGCTGGTGCGCAGCGGCGCCGAGGTCGAAGTCGACCTTCCGAACTCTCCGGTGTGGGCCGACCCTCTCCGGGCGCGGCAGCTCATCCGCAATCTCGTTTCCAATGCAATCCGTCACGGCGGGGAGCGAGTCGTCGTCACCGGTTCCGTCAGCGACGATCGGATGTCGGTTGCGGTGATGGACGATGGTCCGGGCGTGCCCGACGACATGGTTCCTCGGCTCTTCACCCGCTTCGTCCACGATGGCGACCAGGCGTTGACGGTCGGATCGGTCGGTCTTGGTCTCGCAGTCGTCAAGGAGTTGGCAACGGCGATGGGCGGCGATGTCGGCTACCAGCGCCGAGGGGATTGGACCATCTTCGAGTTCTGGCTCCCGCTGTCCGAGATGGAGGAAGAGGAGTACCCGGCACCCGTTGCGATCCCGCCCGTCCCGCCGGCGCCGGAACCGCCCCCGGCGTTGACGACCCGCCGCGATGCCGGCTGACGTACCAAACCCGGCCCGGCTGTGGAGGCGCCGTCTCCACATCGCTTTCGTCGTCGCCGTCGTGGCGACGACCTGCGCGCTGATTGGCACCGCGCCCGAGGTCCAGGCGGCCATCGAGACCTACGGGGACGACTTCGCCACGTACGACTATGCAGGGAGCACGGGGACCCAGCCATGGGCATCCGACTGGTCGGAGGACGAAGGCGACGGTCCAACCGCAGGGGCCGCCCGGGTACGAGACGAACCGCACTGTGCGACCAATCCTTGTCTCGTGATCGGGAGAGGTGGTCCCGACCTGGTGACCGTTGAGCGAGGCGTCGACCTGAGCGGCGCGGCGGCGGCGCAGATCACATTCGATTACAAGGTCCACGTGCATGGAGTCGGCGAGGGTGAGGTGCAGTTCCGTGCCAGCGGCGATGGCGGCGGCAACTGGGACACCCTGGCCACGTACGATCTGTCGTTCGACACCGCAACCGAGGTGGAATCGATCTCCCTCAACGACTACCTGACGGGCAACGCTCGCATTCGTTTCGAACTCGTCAACGGTGAGGACGACTCTCACCTCAACGTCGACAATCTGCTCATCACCGCCGACACCACCCCGCCGGCGGACATCGTCTTCAGCGAGATCGATCATCGCGGTGACGAGTTCTTCGAGCTCTACAACGCGGGCAGCGTACCGGTCGACATCAACGGCTACTTGGTGCGGCTGAGCGACGGCGTGACGAATGTCACCATCGACCAAGGTGGCGGGCCGGTCATCATGGTGCCGGGAGCCCATTATCTCGTCACGACGGCAGGCACCGGCCTGGACGGGATCGCCGATCAAACGATGCCCGACGGTTTGACGAGTGACACGGGGTTTCGGGTGTTCGACACGTTCGGTCGCCTGCTCGATACGGTCGGCCTTGGAACTTCGTCGCACAACGAGGGTGGCGCAACGCTGCCCTCGATGCCGAGCGGCGGCATCACTCAGAGCTACGAACGGTTGAACACTGGCGGCCTCGGCAACTGCACCGACACCGACGACAACCGCGCCGACTTCGTTCACAACTTCGGGTTCAACAACCCGCAGAGCATGGCCGATCCGCCGGTGCCGTGTGGATCGCCCGTCGCAGCCGATCACGTCGTGATCTCTGAGTTCCGCCCCCGGGGACCGAACGGCGCCGACGACGAGTTCGTCGAGATCTTCAACCCCACGGGTGCGCCGGTGGACATCAGCGGGTGGAAGTTCCATATCACCGAGCCGGGTCTCTACCGCGACTTCCACATCGTTCCCGAAGGTGTGATCCTCGATCCGGGCCGGTACTACCTGCTGTCGGATGGCGACGGGCCGACACCGAACAACGCTCAGCCCTTCGACGTCCCGACCAGCTATGCGTCGTCGTGGGGCGACGTGGTCCTGAAGGACGACGGGAACGTGGTCATCGACGTGTTCGGATACGGCGACACCGGCAACGGGCAGATGTACGAGGACACGGCTCAACTGTCGTACGAGGGCGGGAACGACGACCGCAGCTACGCCCGACGTCACGGCGGACTGACCGATACCGACAACAACCGTTACGACTTCGTGTACGCGTTCGACGCGACGCCAATGTGGTCGAATCTCGCTCCGGTCTTCGATCAGGACCTCGACGACCGAACCGATGCAGAGGGCGCATTGGTGACCATCGGTGCGAGCGCCACGGACGCCAACCCGGGCGACACGCTCTCGTACTCGGCGACCGGACTCCCCGACGGTATCCGCATCGATCCGGAGTCCGGAAAGATCGCCGGTGCGCTCAGCAGCGGATCGCAAGGCGTCTATACGGTTGTCGTGACGGTCGTCGACGATGGTGTCCCGAACGAGGCGGACACCGACGCCTTCACGTGGACGGTCACGCCGGGTGAGGTGACGTATTTGATTCCCGGTGACGGCGGGGCGGATGGCGGAAACGACTTGCTGACTGCGGTCGACCTCACGGATCTCGACCCCGCGACCAACGAAGTCAACATCGGTGAAGGCACCGGGACGTGGTCGATCGCCGCAGCCGCCGTCGAGCACGCCACAGGCCAGCTCTTCGCCGCCGACTCGAGTCGCCTCGGCCGCATCGACACCACGACGGGTCGCTTTTCCCCGGTCGGAGGAGCCTTCGGAGTTGGAGACGGCGCGTTCGGCTTGGTTGATCTCGACGATGTGAGCGGCATCGCGTTCGATCCGCTCACCGGCGATCTGTACGCCGTCCATGAGCAGTTTGGGGCCAGCCTGTTCTTCCAGGTCGATCCCGCAACGGGTGCGGTTGTCCCCGGGGTCTTCGCCGGCGACGACTACGCCGTGGTCCCCGATGTGGGGTTCAGCGCGGCGTATGTCACTGACCTGGCGTTCGATCCGACAAGTCAGAAGCTGTACGGCGTCATGACCGACTACTTCGGGCAGTGGTATCTCGTCACGATCGATCCGAGCAGCGGAGCGTCGACGATGATCGGTGCGACGGGAAGCGGGATCCGCGGCCTGAGCTTCACGGCCGACGGCGAGCTCTGGGGTGTGGGCTCCAGCTTCGTCTCGAACCTCCAGCGCATCGACATCAGCGACGGATCGACGTCGGACTCCAGGACGGTCGACAACGGAGGATCGTACGAGGCAGCTGCATTCACTGCTCCACTGCTGTTGAACAGCCCACCGGTGTTCGGTCAGGACCTCCAGGATCGCAGCGATGCCGAGGGTGCCGTGGTCTCGATACCGTCGCCGGCGACCGACCCGGACGTGGGCGACGAACTCTCCTACAGCGCCGTTGGATTGCCGCCGGGCGTGTCCATCGACCCCGCTTCCGGCTTGATTTCTGGGACGATCGACCTCCTCGCCGGTTCCGGATCACCGTACGCAGTCACGGTGACCGTCGCCGACGATGGGATTCCGGTGGAGCACGCCGATGACGGTTTCGTCTGGACGGTCACCGACGTGAATCGGCCGCCGGTCCTCGATGCGATCGCTGACCCCAGCGGCGATGAGAAGACGCCCATCACCTTCACGGCGACCGGGTCCGATCCGGATCTCGACGGCTTAACATTCTCGCTGAGCGGCGAGCCTGCAGGCGCCGCAATCGACCCCGGGAGCGGCGACTTCACGTGGACGCCGGCGGAGACGCAGGACGGCCTGTATGTGTTCGACGTCGTTCTCGCCGACGACGGGATCCCGGTCATGACCGACTCGCAGACGATCACGGTCACCGTGGGTGAGACCAACGAACCGCCATCCCTCGCGGATCCGGGACCGCAGTCGAATGGTGAGGGCGATCTCGTCAACCTCACCGTCACGGCAACAGACCCGGACGACCCGGCCAATTCACTCGGATTCGGCGCGGTCGGTCTGCCTCCTGGGCTGTCGATCGATCCCGGGAGTGGTGTCATCTCGGGAACTGTTGGCGCATTGGCCGCGGCCGGATCGCCATACTCCGTCACGCTCACGGTCACGGACGACGGCACGCCGGTGATGCAGGACCAGTTGGTGTTGGTGTGGACGATCACCGACACCAATCGGTCGCCGACGCTCGACCCGATCGTCGATCTGTCCGGCGACGAAGGCACGCTCTTCACGTTCACGGCGACGGGCTCGGACCCGGATTTCGATGGCCTGAGTTTCACGCTTGCAGGCGAACCGACCGGTGCGGTGATCACTCCGGGCGGGCTCTTCAGCTGGACGCCGGCCGAGGGTCAAGACGGAGTGCACAGCTTCGACGTGGTCCTTTCGGACGATGGATTGCCGCCGCTCACCGACACGCAGACCGTCACGGTGACGGTTGACGAAGTCAATCTCGCTCCGACCCTTGACCCGATCACCGACCCGTCCGGCGACGAACTGACCTCGATCACCTTCACCGCAACGGCAAGCGATCCGGATTTGGCAGCCAACACCCTGACGTTCTCTCTCGTGGGAGAGCCGCCGGGAGCGACCATCGATGCCGGAGGAGCGTTCAGCTGGACGCCCACCGAGGCGCAAGACGGCACATACACGTTCGACGTTGTCGTCGTCGACGATGGCACGCCCGCATTGGCAGACAGCCAGACGATCACGGTGACGGTGAATGAGGTCAACCTCCCTCCATCGGTAGCGGCCCCAGCGGATCAAGCCGATGACGAAGGAGCGACGGTCGCGGTGTCGATCGGTGGTTCCGATCCGGATGATCCGGCCGATGTTCTGACCTTCTCCGCACTCGGGTTGCCGCCCGGCCTCTCGGTAGATCCTGCGTCCGGTTTGATCTCTGGCACCGTCGACCCGACTGCGGCGGCCGGCTCGCCGTACGTGGTCACGGTCGGGGTGCGGGACGACGGGGTGCCGACCCTGCAGGACGTCGCGTCGTTCACGTGGACCATCTCGGACGTCAACCGCCCGCCGATCCTCGATCCGATCGGAGCGCTCGGCCCCATCGTCGGTGACGAGCTCACGCTCATCAGTTTCACCGCAACCGGATCAGACCCCGACCTCGACGGCGTGACCTTCTCGTTGAGTGGAGCGCCAACCGGCGCCGACATCGATCCGGGCACCGGAGTGTTCACCTGGACGCCAACCGAGGCCCAAGACGGGGTCTACGACTTCGATGTGACCATCACCGACGACGGATCGCCGAGCCTTGCGACGACGACGTCGGTGACCGTCACCGTCAACGAAACGAACGTCCCGCCGGCTATCGGGGCCACGCCCGACCGTGCCAACGCCGAGGGTGAGTCTGTCCTGGTCGCCATCTCGGCCGTCGACACGGACGATCCCGCCAACACCCTGACGTTTGCGGCAACGGGCCTCCCGCCGGGACTCTCGATCGCGCCGTCCGGCCTGATCTCCGGAACGATCGACTACGCCGCAGCCGCAAGCTCGCCGTACACGGTGGTCCTCACGGTGAGGGACGACGGCACGCCAGTCGGCACGGACATCGCCGCCTTCACCTGGACCGTCGCCGAAACGAATCGACCTCCGGTGCTCGATCCGATCGTCGACCAGGTGACCGATGAGGACGTCGAGGTCACCTTCACCGCCACTGCCTCGGACCCCGACGGAGATCCGTACTCGTTCTCGCTCCTGCACGAGCCGGTTGGAGCGTCGATCGACCCGGATACCGGGAACTTCCGGTGGACGCCGAGCGAGACACAGCAGGGAGCACACACCTTCAAGGTCGTCGTCACCGACGCAGGATCCCCTCCGCTCGACGACAAGCAGTACATCACGATCACCGTGGGTGAAGTGAACGAGGCGCCAAGCCTCGAGGTGCCCGACGATCGCACCGACCACGAAGGCGACTCGATCGCCCTTCCCGTCCCGGCCTCGGATCCCGACACCCCGGCCGATACGCTGACCTGGTCGGCACGCAACCTGCCGCCGGGTCTGACGATCGAATCCACCACCGGAATCATCAGCGGAACCCTGTCGTACGAAGCGTCGATGAACTCGCCGTACACGGTCAGTGTCAAGGTCGTCGACGGCCGCGGCGGCGAATGCGAGCACACCTTCATCTGGGAGGTGAAGAACACCAACCGAGCACCGATCGTGGATCCGATCGCAACACGCCGCATCGATCCGGGAGATGTTGTCTCGTTCACTGCGAGCGCAACGGATCCCGACGGAGATTCCGTGGCCTTCGGGCTCGCCGCCGGTCCACCGAGCGGCGCAACCATCGATCTGGCCTCGGGTGCTTTCGTGTGGCCGAGCTCTGCAGCAGCGGTTCCAGGCCCGTACACGTTCATCGTCACCGCAACGGATGACGCCGGCGCGGTTGGCTCGACCAGCGTGACGATCCTGGTGAACACTCCGAACTCAGCACCGGTTGCTGGTGATCTGTCCGTGGTCATCGACGAGGACACCGCGACGGTCATCCTTCTCGACGCAATCGACGCAGATGGTGATGAGCTCGCATGGGAGATCACCTCATCGCCGACGCTGGGTGTGCTCGTCGGTGAGGGGCCTCGGCCGACCTATCGCCCCCGCGCCGATGAGTTCGGAACGGATACGATCGAGTTCCGGGTCATCGACCCGGCGGGAGCGAGCGCATCGGGGCGCGTGACGATCACCATCAGGCCCGTCAATGACCCACCCATCGCCCAGGGTGAGCGATACGAGATGGTGGCGAACGATCCCCTGGTCGTAGCCGCACCTGGACTGCTCGCCAACGACGACGATATCGACGACACTCGCCTGACCGTTGCACTCGACGTAGCGCCCACCAGCGGTGTGCTCGAGATGTCGGCCGACGGTGCCTTCACATATCGAGCCGAAGCAGGCGAGACCGAGGACGTCGAGTTCTGGTACCGGGTGATCGACGCTTCCGGAGCCGTCGGGCGTGCACGGGTCGTGATTGCGGTGTCGGCTCCGCCGGCCGTCTCATCGCCCGAGCGGCGGAGCGCAGTGGAAACGCTGACCGAGTTCTCCTGGGACGAGGGAACGTCATCGATCGTGGTCGGAAACGGTGAGGAGTCGGCCCGCGAGACCGTCGAACGAACCCTGGTCCTGATGACGCGGGCATCGGGGGTTGCCGTCCAACAGATGGGTTTCCCCTTCATCCTCTTGTTGGCAGCCGGCTTCGCCGTGGTCAGCCTCGGCCGGCTCCGTGTGATTCCGCTTCTCGGTCGCCGGCGACGAGCGACGGGCGTGGTCCAGACGTACTCGGCGGACCACGGCTTTGGTCTGGTTCGTGCCGACGGCGAAGGCAACGACTTGTTCGTGCATCGGTCGTCGCTGCGAATCCGCGATCGTGATCGACTCCGCCCGGGAGATCGTGTCAAGTTCCGGATCGTCGATGGGGAACACCGCGACGTTGCGACCCGGCTACGCGTCGTCTCCGACTGACCGACCGAAGGCGCCGCCGAAGTCGTGGGCGAACACCGCAAATCCGCCGCCGGTGTGCCAGAAGACCACGTCGTCGCTCGACGACCATCGCCCTGAGGCAATCTCTCGGTGGAGCCCGTAGAACGCTTTGCCGGAATAGGTCGGATCGAGGAGCAACCCGGTCGACTGCGTCACTTCGAGTTGGACCCGGAGCTCGTCCTGACTCGTGATGCCGTACCCGCTGCCAACGTATCGATCGATGACCTCGAGTGGAGCCTGCGGCCGGCGCCCGCCGTAGGCTTCGAGCGCCTCGTCCCAGATCACGTCGACGCGGTTCACGAGATCGCCGGCGGCGTCTCCAACCGAGGAGGCAATGATCGGTGTACCGAGCTTGAGCCGGTCGACCGCCCATGCCATGCCCGCGGTGGTACCACCCGACGAGGCCGCATGCCAGATGGTCGGCGGGGTTGTGAAGCCCGCAGCGTCGAACTGTTCCGCGAGCTCCCGCATGGCCAGGACGAAGCCCCACATACCGAGCGCGTCGGATGCGCCCTCCGGGATCACCCACGCCCGGTGTCCGAGCCGGGCTTGATCGACGGCGACGGCCTGCATGACGGCGTCGCGCTCTCGATAGGCGTCCGGCGTGATCGTGACGATCTCCGTGCCGGCCAGGTGGTGGAGGAGGTGATTTCCGGCGAGCGGAACTGCGTTGCCATCGGCGGTTCGGATCACGAGCACCGACCGCAGTCCGACGCGCGCCGCCGCCAGCGCAGTGGCCCGGCAATGATTGGATTGAGCCGCACCGCAGGTGATGACGGTGTCGGCGCCGTCCGCGATTGCCGCTGCGAGGTGGAACTCCAGTTTGCGGACCTTGTTGCCCGAAAGCTCGAAACCGGTGAGGTCGTCACGTTTGACCCAGAGGTTCGGTCCACCCCAATCGACCGTCAGCCGATCGAGGCGCTCGAGAGGGGTTGGAAGTTGGGCCAGCGGGATGCGCGGCGGCAGTGTGGGCACCTCCTCGACGTTAGTTGTGAGACTGGCTGTATCGCCGGGTATTGGGCAAACTACGGGGCAGAAGACGCCATCGCCGCGGTCGGTGACGCCGCCTGCGTTCCGCCGCCTGGAGGTACCAAGTGAGCCACGGTCCGGTCCGTCCCGGGAACATCGATCCCAAGGACTTCCTCGCCATCGACGATCTGCTGAGCGACGAGGAACGCCTCATCCGCGACACCGTCCGCCAGTTTGTCGGCGACCGCGTGCTTCCGGACATCGGGGAGTGGTTCGAGGCCGGGGTCTTCCCCAAGGAGATGGTCAAGGAGATGGGTGCCCTCGGGCTGCTCGGCATGCACCTCGAGGGCTACGGCTGTGCCGGGACCAGCGCAACCGAGTACGGGCTGGCCTGCACGGAGCTCGAGGCAGGGGACTCCGGGGTTCGATCGTTTGTTTCCGTCCAGGGTTCGCTTGCGATGTTCCCGATATGGGCGTTCGGGTCGGAAGAGCAGAAGCAGCAGTGGCTTCCTCCAATGGCCGCCGGGGAGGCAGTCGGCTGCTTCGGGTTGACCGAAGCCGACTCGGGCTCAGATCCGGGGAGTATGCGAACTCGGGCGCGTCGCGACGGCTCCGACTGGGTGCTCAACGGTTCGAAGATGTGGATCACGAGCGGCAACATCGCCGACGTCGCCGTTGTCTGGGCGCAGACCGACGACGGCGTCCGCGGGTTCATCGTGCCCACCGATACGAGGGGCTTCACCGCCAACGAGATCGAGCACAAGCTGTCGCTCCGTGCATCGGTCACCTCGGAACTCGTACTCGACGACGTTCGCCTTCCGGGGGAGGCGATGCTGCCCAACGTCGTCGGGCTCAAGGGCCCACTGTCGTGCCTCAACGAGGCGCGTTTCGGCATCATGTTCGGCGCCGTGGGCGCCGCCCGCGCCTGCTACGAGGCGGCGCTGGCCTACGCCGGCGAACGTGTTCAGTTCGATGTGCCGATCGCCTCGTTCCAGCTCATTCAACGGCAGCTCGTCGAGATGATGATCGGCGTCAACCGGGGGATGCTCACGTCGATCCATCTCGGTCGGATGCGCGACGCCGGAACACTGGGATCGGAGCACATCAGTTTCGGGAAGATGGACAACGTGCGCATGGCGCTCGAGGTCGCCCGAACCGCCCGCAGTGTTCTGGGCGCCAACGGCATCACGCTGGAGTACCCGGTCATACGTCACATGAACAATCTCGAGTCCGTCTACACCTACGAGGGTACGAACGAGGTCCATACGTTGATCCTGGGCCAGGCCATCACCGGTATCAGCGCCTTCTCGTGACCGATCTCACTCCGGAAGAGTTCAACGACCTCGTGCGAGCCGTCGAGGCGCAGATTCCCTTCAACCGGGTGCTCGGGTTGCACCTCGACGATCTGGGAGATGGCACCGCGCGAATCACCTTCGAGATGCGTCCCGAACTCGTTGGGAACTTCGCCAAAGGTGTGCTCCACGGAGGTGTCATCTCGGCGACCTTGGACGTCGTCGGGGGGATGGCGGCCATGATGGCCGAGCCTGCGGACCCGGCCCACAAGATCATGGAACGATGGTCGTATCTCGGCACGATCGACCTACGCGTCGACTATCTGCGTCCCGGCGCCGGTTCGAGCTTCGTTGCCACCGGGCGGGTCATCCGGAGCGGACGTAAGGTCTGCGTGACCAGGATGGAACTGCACAACGAGCAAGACACGCTGCTCGCAACCGGCACCGGCACCTACATCGTGAGTTGAACCGCCCTCGAGGAGAGCGGATTGGACGGAGGGTGTTGCGTGTGGTCCGTCCGAGCAGGACGATTCCGGCGAGTCTGGTCCGATCCCGCCTCGACTGACGACCGACGACCGACGACTGGCCGCATCGTCGATCCTGCTGAATCGATCCGGACCCGGTGCGGCCTACCAATCCGCAACTCCGGTGGCGCCCACCATTCGTGTTGGTGTGACTTTGACGAGGAGTTCTCCGGAGACGGCATTCCGTCGACCGAACGCTTCGGCCTGATCGTCTCCGACGTATCGGCGGCAACTCTCGATGGCCCAGTGGAGGAGCTCGTCAGATTCTGCTTCCAGTTCCGCCGTGCCGTCGACGCGAGCCCAGGCAAACGGCATCGACTCGTCGTCGACCACGATTGCTACCCGCGGGTCGCGCACCATGTTGCGAGCCTTGAGGGACCCGGCGCCGGTCAGGAAGACGATGCGTCCCACATCGTCGAATGTGAACCACACCGGGACCACGTGCGGCGATCCATCGGCGCGTACCGTTGCGAGCTTGCCGGTCCTCGAGCCGTCCAGCATGAACGCTCGCACCTGGTCGGGAGTCATTGCGCTGCTCACGAGGCTCCTTCGCTGAGATCGGCACAGCGTATCGAGTGCCTGCGAGAATGCGGCCGTGCCCCGTCACCTGATCCTCGCCAGCGGCTCGCCGCGTCGCCACCAACTCCTCGACGCCGCCGGCTTTCAGTTCACCTCCGACGCTCCCGATATCGACGAGACTCCGCGTGAACGCGAGGCGCCCGCCGAGATGGTCCTTCGTCTCGCCCGAGCCAAGGCGGAGGCAGTGCGTGCCCCATCTGAGGCGTGCGTTCTCGGGTGCGACACCACGGTGGTGTTGGAAGGAACCATTCTGGGCAAGCCGCAGTCGCCGGAACACGCGGTCGAGATGCTCCTCCAGATCGCCGGTCGCAGTCACACCGTGACCAGCGGCTATGCGTTGTGCGTCGCTGGGAACGAGCCCGTCGTTGGGACCGTTGACAGCTCCGTGATCATGACGCCGATCAGCCGCGACGAGGCGGCAGCCTACGTGGCGACCGGAGAACCACTCGACAAGGCCGGGTCATATGCGATCCAGGGGCTCGGTCGCCGGTTCGTCGACCACTACGAGGGATCGTTCTCGAACATCATGGGCCTTCCGATGGAAGCCGTCGTTCCGGCACTAGTGGCGTTCGGCGTCGAGCCCGAGGGACCAGAGTGATGCGGCTTCGACTACGTCGTCTCGACGGCTCCACTATCGAGTTGGGCGTCGCCGACGGTCAGTTCGTGAAGCCGGAGCCGGGAACTGGTGATGTCCTCGACCTCACGGCGTCGTATGCCCTCCCCGGGCTCGTCGATGCACACGCCCATCTGCAGGCCGACGGGGTTGCGGAGATGGTCGCCGCCGGTGACCCCGATCTCGACGAGATGGCCAGGAACGCTGCGGCGCAACTGGCTGCAGGCGTGCTGACCATTGCCGACAAGGGATCGAAGTCCGACACCACGCTGCAGATGCTCGAGTTCGACCCAAGCCGTCGACCGAAGCTCGAGATGGCCGGCCAGATCATCGTCACGCCGGATGGTTACTACCCGGGATTCGGAAAGGTGGTCGCGCAAGGTGCCGCCGCCTCTGCGGCGGCATCCGCGGCGAGCACACCGGCGACATGGGTCAAGTTCATCGGCGATTGGCCGCGGCGGGGCATTGGGCCGCAATCCAACTTCGATCGGCAGCAACTCACTGCGGCTGTTGAGGTCGCCCACCGGGCCGGCCGACGCGTCGCGGTGCACACGATGGCCCCGGGCACCGCTACCGATGCCGTGGCTGCGGGGGTCGACTCGATCGAGCACGGGCTCTTCCTGACGTCCGATGACATCGAAGTCCTCGGTGATCGACACGGAGCTTGGGTGCCGACGATCGCTGCGATGGAAGCGGCGGCCGAATCGCTTCGCCCCGGGTCGTCGGGGCAGCGACTGATTCTCGAAGGGCTCGACAATGTCCGCGACCTGCTACCGCGGGCAGTGCGGTGCGGCGTGCAGGTGATGGCCGGAACCGACCTTGCCCTCCGACACGGTGCCGTGGCGACCGAGCTGCTGCGTCTTGCGGACTACGGGCTCACACCAAACGAGATCCTCGAGTCGGCGATCCTCGGGGCGCACGACTATCTCGGGTTCGGCGGCGGTCTCGAGATCGGCGCTCCGGCCGACGTCGTGTGCGTGCCGGGAGACCCGCGCGAGGACGTGACGGTTCTCGGTGCGCCGTCGGTGGTGATGCGGATGGGTCGGATCGTGCACTCGGCATGACGGGGCCGACCCGCTGGAGCATCGACCCGGAGGCATCGCGCGTCGAGATCGACGGAGCATCGAGCGTGCACCCCATCCGAGCCGAGGCGGCTGGTCTCGCCGGGTGGATCCAATCGATCGGGCCCACCGGAGCGCTGGAGCCCGGGACCGAGGTTTCCGGTTTCATAGCAATCGACGTCCAGCGTCTCGGATCGGGCAACCCGCTGATTGATCGGGAGACCCGTCGCCGGATTCAGGCCCGACGCCATCCGCAGATCACCGGCGAGATCGTGGCCGGTCTCGTTGTGGCCGATGGATCGTTGGACCTCACCGGCATCATCGAGTTCCGTGGTGAGCGGATCGAGGTGGAAGGGTCGATGGTGGCAACACTCCTCGGCACGGACCGGTTGCTGCTCGAGGGTGCAAGCCGGTTCGACGTGCGGTGGTGGGGGCTCCGGCTACCCCGACTCGGCCTGCTGCGGGTCTATCCGGAGATCGACGTGTCGGTCCACGTCGAGGCTGATCGGGAGGGCTGAACGATCAGTCGTCGAGCATGTGCTGCCGGATCCAGGTGTGCATCGCAATCCCGGACGCCACGCCGACGTTGATCGACCGAGTCGAACCAAACTGCGTGATCGCGTACACCGCGCTGGATGCTGCGAGGGCTTCGGCGGAGAGGCCGGGACCCTCCTGACCGAAGAGGAGCACGGTGCGGTCGGGGAGGAGCGCCGACTCGATCGGGGTTGCGTCGGGGATGATGTCGATCCCGACGATGGCCAGGTCTTCCTCCCGTGCCCACGTGGCAAACGACGCAACGTCCGGGTGGTGGTGCACGTGCTGGTACCGATCGGTGACCATCGCGCCTCGACGGTTCCAGCGTCGTTTCCCGATGATGCGGACCGAACCAGCAAGGAACGCATTTGCGTTGCGGACGATGGCGCCGATGTTGAAGTCGTGCTGCCAGTTCTCGATGGCCACGTGGAAGCCATGGCGGCGAGTGTCGAGGTCGGCGACGATTGCGTCACGAGACCAGTACCGGTACCGATCCACGACGTTCCGGCGATCGCCGCTGCGAAGGAGTTCCGGATCCAGCCTGGGGTCGTCCGGCCATGGTTCGGGGTGGGGGCCGACTCCTACGTCGGGTCGGTCGGGTTCGCTGGGCATTGCCTCAGTCTCGCGGATGCAACGACTCAGTCGGAGCCGGGCCGCCAGAACGCTGCGACCTGTGCTGCCGAAGCGAGAACCCCGCCCGTCGCCAGGAGGGCACCGATCCGGCCGTCGAGGAGTTCGGCCAGCGTGACCCCGTCGATCTCGATCGCCCAGTCGATCGACCACTCGCCGGGCCCCCCGATCGCGAGGACGAGTGCGGCGAGAGCAAGCGCCAGGACGTATTCATAGCCCTCGACATCCACGCCCTCCTTCATGAAAGCTGTGATGAAGAACCCGGCCTTGCGGTGCACCGTCCAGAACGCAACCGTCATGATGCCGATCACGCCGGCAGCGGCGAAGCCGGTGAGGAGTCCGGCGATGAGGAGCACTCCGACTGCGATCTCCGTTGCGGTCGACGCCAACCACTGGAGTTGAGGGCTCCGGAACCCGATGCTGGCGAACCAGGCCGAGGTCTTCTCGCGCCCGCGGGCATGCTTGACGCCATGGGCCAGGAAGATCAGGCCGAGTCCGACTCGGAGGATGAACAGAGCGCCGTTGATCGTCTCCATGCCGATCTCCCTCGTTGAAAGCTGCAGGGACATGATCGTTGGGCGATCATGTCGTGAGCAACTGACATCAATGCGGTCGCAGCCGAAGCAATGTCGCTTGTGCGACAGTTCAGCGAATGCAGACCGAGCCTTCGACGTTGCAGCGCTCGACAAGATGCCGACCACAGGAGGCCCACCGTGGCAACGCTTCCCGAACTCCCGGACACCTGGGAAACGACCCGCGCAACGCTTCACGCCTACGCCGGGGCCGTCGGGGCGATCCCACGGGCGTTTGGAATCGCCCATCCGAAGTGGTGGCACGTGAGCCTCGCGGTGCGCCCGTCAGGTCTGGTCACCGACCCCGTTCCGCTGCCGGGCGGGGGGAGTGTTGAGCTACGCATGGACCTCATCAACCACAGGGTCGTCCTCGAATCGAGTGATGGGTTCCTGACGGAGATTCCAATGAACGCCGGCTTGACCGGTACCGAGTTCGGCGAAGCCGTCATCGCTGCG
>JASJAX010000015.1 GCA_030066755.1 Acidimicrobiia bacterium | reverse complement strand
GCGCGCATGACGACGCAGCTCACGGTCGAGATGACCATGGCGCTACGAATCCCGATCTTGGCGAACTCCTGGAGCTCCGGCACCTCGTCCGGCAGCACCACTGCGGTGATCATCTCGTCGGTTGCGAGCGATGTCTGCTTCACCCCGGTGAAGAAGTCGGCCCATGGGACAGTACGGGTTCCTCGCGCCTTGGACGCCACTTCGATCTCTGCATCGAGGGCGGCAATCCACGGGAGTCCGTCCCCGGCGGGACTCGCGGTACCGATGTTGCCGCCGATGGTTCCGGCGGCGCGGATCTGCGGTGAACCCACCGTTCGGGAGAGTTGTGCAAGCGCCCGGTAGGCGTGGGTCTCGAGCGTCGCCCAGGTGACTCCGGCCCCGATCCTGGAGCCGTTGACGTCCTTAAGGTCGTCGACTCTGCGTAACCCGATCACCTGCTCCGGACGGTGATGAGCCAAGTTCACCTCAACCATGAGATCGGTGCCTCCGGCGAGAAACTCGGCTTCGGGTGCATCGGCCTTCGCAGCCAACGCGTCGGACACATCCCCAGCGAGCACTACATCCATACGCCGAATCTAGTGGTCGGCAACGCCGTCCACAGGGGCCGTCCGACTCATACGGAAGCGGGCGGCCCATCCGGGCCGCCCGCTTCGATCACTTGCTGATGGCAGACGGTCTCTACAACGGGAGTTCGCAGCCGTCGACGTCTTCGCCGTAGCACTCATCCATCGTGCCTTCGCCACCACGGATGGTGTCGATGCCGCCTTCGCCGTCGAGGAAGTCGTCACCGGCATCGCCGAAGATCTGATCATCACCGTCGCCACCACGGATGTCGTCGGCTCCGGATCCGCCGGTGAGTACGTTCGGGCCGGACGAGCCGACGATGGTGTCGGTCCCGCCTCCGGTGATGACGTTCTCGATTGCGGTGAGCGTGTCTGAACCACTCCCGGTCGCCGTCCCCGTTGTGAGGTTGACGGTATGGGCGGCGTCGCCGCTGTAGCTGACGAGATCGGTGCCGCCGCCCCCGTCGAGCGTGTCGTTGCCGGTGGACGGCACGAGCGTGTCGTCGTCATCGCCACCGCTCAGCGTGTCGTTGCCCGTACTGCCGCGCAGCTCGTCGTTGCCGGCACCACCGGTGATGGTGTCGTCGTCCTCTTGGCCCTTGAGGACGTCGGCCCCGGCGCCTCCGTCGAGCGTGTCGTCGCCCGGCCCACCGCGCAGCTCATCGTCACCATCGCCACCGACGAGCGTATCGACGCCGTCGTTGCCGCGCAGGAAGTCGGTGCCGTTGCCGCCGTCGAGGTTGTCGTTACCGAGACGACCGTTGAGCTCGTCGTCGCCGTCCTTGCCGCGCAGGATGTCGTTACCGTTGCCGCCTTCGAGCACGTCATTGCCGCCGGCGCCGCGCAACACGTCGTCGCCGGAGTTGCCATCCATGGTGTCGTCGTCGTTGCCACCAACGAGCAGATCGTCGTTGTTGCCGCCATTGATGGTGTCGTTGCCGCCGTTACCGCGGAGATCGTCTGCGCCCGGGCCACCGTTGATCGTGTCAGCACCGCCGCGACCGACGATCTTGTCGTCACCGGAGCCGCCGTTGAGGACGTCGTTGCCTTTGCCGCCGAAGATCTGGTCGTTGCCGTCGCCACCCTCAACGGTGTCGTCGTCGTTCCCGTCAACGCGAATCGGGCCGGACCGAATGAAGTCGTCCCCGTCGCCGCCGAAGATGGTGTCCTGACCGGCATTGCCGCAGATCGTGTCGTTGCCGCCCAGGCCGTCGATGGCGTCGTTGCCGTCTTTGGCGACAATCACATCATCGTCTGGGGTTCCGACGATCACGTCGTCACCGTTGGTTCCTTCGATCGTTGCTTCGAGGCCGTTACACAACGGTGCGGCTGATGCGGCGACTGGTACGCCGAGGATCAACAGCACGAAAGCCCCCACCACGACGAGCGTCCGATTGGTCCGCCCCATGATTCCACCTGCTCTCGAGTCGACTGCCTTGTCGAGCCCGGCCCGTGTCCCCCGTTCCGGGCGCCGTCGTCACGCGCATACGGACGGCGACAAACGCGGAAATGGACGGATGGTCCCTACCCACGCCTTCGGAAGAGGTTAGACCCCTTTGGGAGGCACTTCCAGAGGTTTTTCGCGATTTCAGGGCAGGAGGAGCACCTTGCCCGACGTCTGTCTGGCTTCGAGCGCTCGGTGGGCATCAGCTGCAGCGGAGAGCTGCCAGTGGTGACCGATGTGGATGTCGAGGTCTTCAGCCTGAATCCACTCGAAGACCTCGCCGGATCGGCGCAGGAGTTCGGGACGCTCGGCAATGTGCGAGAACAGCGTTGGTCGTGTCACGTAGAGCGAACCCAGCGAAGCGAGGCGGCCCAAGTCGAACGGAGGAACGACGCCCGATGACTGCCCGAAGAGCGCCATCAGCCCGCGAGGCTTGAGCAGGCCGAGACCCGCATCGAACGTCGAGGCACCGACACCGTCGTAGATGACATCGAGCGCCTTGGGTCCGGCGATCGTTTCGACGGCGGTGGCGAAGTCCTCGTCCCCGTAGCGGATCACGTGGTCCGCACCCGCCGATTCGGCGAGCGCCGCCTTTGCCTCGGTCGACACCGTGGTGAAGACCTCGGCGCCGCGGATCTTGGCGAGCTGGATCAGGATGCGGCCGACGCCGCCGGCTCCGGCGTGGATGAGACACCGGTGCCCCGCCCGCAAGGGGAACGTCGAGGTCGCCAGATAGTGCGCCGTCATGCCCTGCAGCATTGCGGCGGCCGCAACCTCGAGACTCATGTCGGGTGGGACCGGGACGACGCCGGCTGCCGGGAGCACGACCTCCTCGGCGTACGACCCCATGGCGCTGGACCAGGCGACCGGATCCCCGACCGAGATGCCGGAGACTTCTGGTCCGACTGCCGAGACCGTGCCGGCACCTTCGAGCCCCGGAGTGAGCGGGAGCTCGACGGGGTAGATCCCCCGCCGGTGATACGTGTCGATGTAGTTGACCCCGGCCGCCGCAACGGTCACGCGGATCTCACCAGCACCCGGTTCACCAACCGGTACCTCCACCCACTCGAACACCTCCGGCCCACCGGTCTGCGTCATCAGGATCGCGTGCATGGCGCGAGAGAGTACTCAGTAGCGAGACCTGGGACCTGGGACCTGGGACTTGGGACCTACAGAATGATCGCCAGCACGATGGCCAGCGCACTGAGCACAGTGACGCCGGCGCAGACGGCAACGGAGATCCCGGCGGCGGCCAGCGTGCCGGGGTTGGCGACGGTTGCCCAGGCGGCGAGGTCGAACCCGAGACGCTCGACCTCGGCCCGCAGCTCCCGAACACTCCGGATCGCCTGCCAACCGGCTCGGATGAGGCCGAACCGCAGCCGACGCGCCTCCATGACTTCGCCGAGGCTGCGTTGCGTCTGGGTCAAGAGCTCGCGCACCCCGAGCTCGATTCGCGTCCGGCGCACCGCCGCGTCGAGGGCGCTGGCATACCACCAGAGGTAGGCGGCGGGAAGCACGGCGATGAAGGCGAGCACTGCACCAGCGACTCCCCAGGTCCGGCCGACAATCACCCAGAAGGCCGCCACCGCAACCACGTCGACGACCGCCACGGCACGCACCGCATTGGCCCCGATCCCGGACAGCCAATCGAGCCGCCCGATGAGCGCCGCAACGAAGTCGGAGGAACCCGGCGTGGTCATGGCCGAGAGCGTAGAGCGCAGGAACCCACGGGCCGCGGATCAGCCGCCAGTAGCCAGCGAAGACCTCGCGCGTCCGTCTGGAGAACGCCACCCCCGTTTCGGACTGGCGACTGGGAGCGAGCGCAGCGAGCGTACCGGCGACTGGCGACTCGGCGGCAAAGCCGCCGCACTGGCGACTAGACCTCAGCACGACCGAGGTCACATCTGCCGCGTGCCTACCCCTCCGCCAAGAGCCGTTGGGCCGCCCCATTGTGTCGTCGGATGACCTCGGGGAGATCGACGCCCACCAGCTCGCCGTGCTTGACGACGGCGTTGCCCTGGACGTACGTCATGTCGACGCGGGTCGGGCTGGCGAAGAGCAAACCGGCGACCGGATCGTGCCACGCACCGGCGTACTCGAGCCGATTGAGGTCGACCGCAACGAAGTCGGCGCACTTCCCCACTTCGAGCGAACCCACGTCGTCGCGGCCCAGGACTCTCGCCGAACCACGAGTCGCAACACGGAGCGCGTCTCGGGCGGTCAACAGCTCGCCGCCTTCGAGCGACGGCGCCGCCGCGAGCCGAGACAGGAGCATGGCCTGTCGGGCCTCGCCGATGAGGTGGTTCCCATCGTTGCTCGCTGAGCCATCGACCCCGATTCCGAGCCGAACATCGGCGCCGAGATACTTGCGGACAGGGGCGATGCCGGAGGCAAGACGCATGTTCGACGACGGGCAGTGCGCAACGCCGGTGCCGTTGGCACCCATCCGGGCGACCTCGGCGTCGTTGATGAAGATCCCGTGGGCGAACCACACGTCGTCGCCCGCCCAGTCCAGATCCTCCATCAACTCGACCGGACGGCGCCCGAACGCCTCGAGACAGAACTGCTCCTCGTCGAGCGTCTCTGCCACATGCGTGTGGAGATGGACCCCGTGCCGCCGTGCCTGCGCGGCCGCCTCCCGCATCAGATCGGGTGTCACCGAGAACGGTGAACACGGTGCGACCACGACGCGGACCATTGCTCCAGGAGCCGGATCGTGGAACGCGGCGATGACCTCCTCGGTGTCGGCAAGGATGGCGTCCTCTTCCTCGACAACAGAGTCCGGAGGCAAACCGCCCTTCGATTCGCCGAGGCTCATCGAGCCGCGAGCAGCGTGGAATCGCACACCGATGGTCTTCGCAGCACCCACCTGATCGTCGAGGCTCGAACCGTTCGGAAAGAGGTACTGGTGATCGGACGACGTCGTGCATCCTGACAGCGCCAACTCGGCGAGTGCCGTCTGCGTGGCCACGAAGACATCGTCGGGATTCATCCGCGCCCAGATCGGATAGAGCGTGCGGAGCCAATCGAAGAGTCCCGCATCCTGGGCTCCCGGAACGGCCCGAGTGAGGGTCTGATAGAAGTGGTGGTGGGTGTTGATCAACCCCGGGATCACGACGTGGTCGGTGGCGTCGACCACCTCGTCGGCGGTCTCCGGCAGCTCTGCGGTCGGGCCGACCTGTTGGATGAAGCCGTCGACGGCATACACCCCGCCGTCCGGGATCTCCGTCCCCTCGTCGTCCATCGTGGCCAGAACCCGTGCATGCTTGAGGAGGAGAGTGCTCATAAGCGCAGGTTACGCGGTCGGGCAGGTCTGGTACCGGAGGCAGAGGTCACGAATCCGCCTCAGATCGAGCCGAGTCGAGCGCGATCCCGAGGAACCCGGCGTCCCGGGCCTAACGTTTCAATCACATGAGATCTCGCATCTGGTTCGCCGCGGTCCTCCTCGTGGTCGCCGCCTGCGGCGGCGGATCCACCGCAACGTCGACGACCACGTCCCCGGCGACCACAGCCGGCCCGACGACGGTTGCGCCGACGACGAGCACGACTGAGCCGGCGCCGACCACGTCCACGACGTCGACGACGAGTGCCCCGATTGGACTCAGCCCGTCCGATCAGCCGTGGCTCGTCCACACGCTGAGCGGCGTTGCGAGCGCCGACGGCGACGTCGTCTTCGAAACCAACCCATTGCTCGGTGACGAAAACCTCGTCCGCGACCGTGCAGGCGGCATCTTCTTCAGCGATGCGTCGGGCCTGTGGTGGTGGCGCGCCGGCGAGACCGAGCCGGAGCTGATGCTCGACGGCGGGTTCTTCCGAATCATCGAGGCCATACCCACAGACGACGGCCCCGTGGTGCACCTCGCCGACGAACGGGATCGTTACATCGAGATGGCGACGCTCACTGAGGTCGCAGCGCTTCCGGGTTCGGTGGAGATCACCGACGACTTCTCGATCATCCGTACCGCCGCCAACGGACTCTCGGCAACCGTCACGCAGCCCAACGTGACGCTCGACTTCGAGGGTTTCCCCGATCAGGTCGTCGAACCGGCGCACCTCGTCATTCGCCGCGGCAGCGAGACGCTGCTCGATTTGCGAATCGGCGGACCGGTCGAGGCCTACGCACGGCTCCACGACTTCGACGGCCGCAACGTCATCGTGTCGCGCGGTCCCTACGAACCGGCGCTTCCTCCGGAGACCTTCTTCGTGATCGATCTCGGTTGCGCCGAGTGCACGACGACGTTCATCGAGGCGGCGGCGACCGCAGCGTTCACCGGGTCCGATATCGACTGGGATGGCGCGATCGAGGTACCGGACGCCTCGTGTACGTCCTGGGATCCCGACTACGCCGGTGCACCTTCGGCGGGTCTGCTCGACCGTGCCGAGGCCACCAGGTCGAACCTGCTGCGTGCAACGGCCGCGTGTGACATCACCGGCCTGCAGTACGAGCTCGACTTCGAGGCGAACATCGTGCTGAGCCAGCTTGCGATCAACCGTTTCGATCCACGGACATGGCTTGCCGTGTCACCGGATTTGCTCGGCGAAATCGATACTGCCCTGCGCCAGCCGGGTCGGCTGGTGGGCGACGGCTACGTGTTCCCAGCCTGGTTCGCCGTCGACTCGTTCGACGATCTCGCATCCGATGAGCAGGTGGCGATGACTGCGGTCTACGGCGATGACGCTCCGTCGTTCTGGTCGGACTTCTTCTCGATCGCTACAGGAACGGAGCTGAGCGTGACCATCGGCGTCGATGGGCTCGTCACGGCGCTCGAGCGGCCGCTGTCCTGATCCGGGCTTCGGGGTCGCCTAGCTGCACCCGGCCACATACGCTCGCCTGACAAGATCGACATCTCAGGTAAACGCCGGAGTGCGCTGCGTGGTGTGCGGGGTATGAAGGCAACAGGAGCACTGGTGACCGAACCACACACGGCCGCCCGCGCACTCCCCCTGCAAGAGACCTTCCCGGCGTTCTACCGACGGGAATACCCGAAGATGGTGGCCATCGCCGCCGCCGTGTCCGGGAACCGCGCGATCGCGGAGGATCTCGCCCAGGACGCAATGCTGCGGGCACACCGTCATTGGAATCGAATCTCGACCTACGAGCGCCCCGGCGCATGGGTCAGGCGGGCCACCATCAACCTGTCGCTGAGCGCCGCCAAGCGGGCGTCGGCGGAGACACGCAGGCTGCTGCGCATCGCCGAAACACCGACACTGCCGGAGCCGGACGTTGCGGACGACCGCATCTGGAAGGCCGTGGCGAAGCTCCCCGGAAAACAACGTGCCGCCATTGCGCTCCACTACCTCGAGGACCGACCGATCGACGAGATCGCCACCATCCTCGAGGTCTCGAACGCAACGGCCCGAGTGCATCTGCACCGTGGCCGCCAAACGCTGGCATCCGCTCTTGGTTCTGAGGAGGTCTCCGCATGAACGAGCGCGACATCCGCACCGCATTCGAACACCTGAAGGAAGATGTCATGACCAACGTCCAGACCGAAGAACGACTCGAACAGATCACGAAGCGACCGACCTGGGTCCGCCCGGCGTTCGCCGCCTTCGCCGGCGCAGCCGCCGTGGCCCTCATCGTCGGCGCCGCGATCCTGGCATTCCGCCCCGGCTCGGAGACCGACCCGGTGCCGCCGGCAACAGGCGGACCGACGACGGTCACAGCACCGACCACGCAAGCCCCGACGGTGCCCGGGCTGTCCGCCGGCACGGTGCTGCTCGCCGAGTTCGGAGCAACGCCTGCTGCTTCGGACGGCCTGGTCGTTGTCGACGGGTGGACGGTGACCGGTGACGGGATGGGCGGCCTGCTCATCGACCGCGGCGACACCATCACGCGAGTTGCGGTGGACGGCAACGAGACCGTGCTCCTTGATGCGGAGGGCCTGCGCGAGCAACCCGGGAGGACGGCACTTCGGCTCGAAGACGTCGCTTCGGTGAACGGTGCGATGAAGGCTGTCGTCGTCATCGCATACGGCGAGGAGTACCCCGACATCTTCCAGGAGATCCTGCTCGTGGACGTCGAGAGCGGGGCAACGGAATCGGTGTATCAGATGGTCGCCGTGGAGGCCAACATCACCCGCGTGTCGGTGGCGGCGGGCAGGATGGTCGTGAGCATTGCGTTCGAAGGCGGCACGTACTTCGAGTATCTCGACACCGCCGGGCAGCCCATCGACGTCGTAGGTCCGTTCTACGAGGAGCCGCTCGGCGTCGCTGCGGTCCCGACCGTCATCGACCAAGGCGTGCTGTCGCCCGACGGATCGACGTTCGTCTACCTCGAGATCGACTACTCGACGATCCAGGAAGGCTCCGTGCCCATCGACATCGTGTCCTGGAATCTGGATGCGGGTGCCGAGACAGGGCGGGTCGAAGTCGAGTTGGTCGACGGCGCTCGACCGGGGCGGATGGACTTCGACGGCGTCGGCATCGTGCTCGAACGCTACCTCGACGCTAGCGAGGGAATCGAGCAACTCCCACCGCTGCGCGCCGGGTCGCTCGCCAACGGCACGATCGTCGAACTCGACACACCCGGCCGGCCCAGCCTGGTCAAGTAGCGCAGCTGCTGAACCCGAGCCGGCCCTCCACCGGGGGGCCGGCTCGACGGCCACTCAAGATCTTCCAGCCAAATCCCGATGGTTGAGGAACCCCGGATCCACCAACAGGGAGGGAAACACGCCCATGGCCGATTGGACGAAGAAGATCACGAAAGCCGTTGGCGGCGATATCGCCGCCGATGAGCAGCTGGAAGACGGTCTGTTCCTCAACCCTTCGGGAACGACGACAGGCCTGATGGCCCGGCAGATGGGTGGCCTCGTGGGCGCCGCCATCGCCGGCAAGGTGCAGAAGAACCGCTCCGAGGCATCGGAGCTGGTCACCGATAGCGGTCTCGCTGCCGAGTGGCCCGAGCATCCCGTTGTCGTGGGCCTCACCGGTCGCCGGATGATCCTGTGGAGCCATTCGCAGATGTCCGGCAAGCCGAAGGAGAAGGTCGGCGAGATCGCGCTGGAGCAAGTCGCGGGTTTCGACGTCGAGAAGAACAAGGCGACCTACGCGGCGACGATCCGCTTCACCGACGGCACGGCCAAGGTGCTCGAAGCGCCGAAGATCCAGAACAAGCCGGAGCGGTTCGCGGCATCGTTTGCCAGGCTCACCGGACGGTGATTCGGAGTACCGAGTACTGAGTACGGAGTACTGAGACAGGGCCCGCCGCACGGCGGGCCTTTGTCGTGGGTAGCGTTTCCGCACATGGAGGCACTCTCTCCGCTTCAGCTCCAGGCCTACCTCGAACGCGTCGGCATCCTCGATGGCATCCCTGCGCCGACGTTGGAGGGCGTCACGGCGGTGCACCAGGCACATCTCCTCTCCGTGCCGTTCGAGAGCCTCGACATTCACACCGATCGACCGATCTCGATCGAGGCTGCGGCCATCTTCGACAAGCTCGTGGCTCGTCGACGCGGAGGGTTCTGTTACGAGAACAATGGCTTGTTTGCCGCTGCGGTCTCTGCGCTCGGGCTCGAAGTCGATCTCCTTTCGGCGCGTGTCGCCCGCGGCGACAGCACATTCGGTCCCCCGTTCGACCATCTCGTGCTGCGCGCTCATTTCAACGGAGCTCCGTATCTCCTCGATGTCGGATTCGGCGAAGGGTTCCGCACCCCGCTGCGCATCGACGGCGAGTGGCACGACCAGGCGCCATCGGCCCCGTACCGAGCGCGCCATGTCGACGGAGAGCTCCTCGTCGAACACCGCAAGCCCGATCAGATCAAGCCCGACTACCGGATCGACCTCGAGCTGCGCCACCTCACCGAGTTCATACCCATGTGCCACTACCACCAGAACTCCCCCGACTCCGGTTTCACCCAGCAATGGACCGCCTCGCTCGCCACCTCGAACGGCAGAGTCACCGTGGTTCACAGCCGCCTCGTCGAAACGCTGAATGGCCAACGGACGGAGACTCCGGTGCCGACGGCAGATGAACTCGCCGACGTCCTTGCAGACCGCTTCGGCATCACCGACGTCGACACCGAACGGTTGATGGCGACAAATGGTCCCCAGACCACTGACGACTGACGACTGACGACTGACGACCGCTGGGCGAAGCCCGGCCCTACCCCTTCACCACGCCGAGCGGCACGAGCCGCGCCACCTTCGTCGCCAGACCGGCTCGGTGGCACACGTCGACGACTTCGTCGACGTCCTTGTACGCGTACGGGGCTTCCTCCGACAGGAGCTTCACCGAGCCGGGTCGTACCGAGATTCCGCTCGCCTCCAACTCCCGACGTACCTCATGCCCGGGCTCCCGCCTCTTCGCAGCCTTGCGACTCATCAGACGCCCTGCTCCGTGGGCCGCAGAACCGAACGCCGGGTTGTCGTCGGTCCCGGCCAACACCCACGACGCTGTTCCCATGCTGCCTGGGATCAGGACCGGCTGGCCGACCGGCCGCAGATCCGCCGGCAGCGCTGGATGGCCGGCCCCGAAGGCCCGCGTTGCTCCCTTGCGATGCACGCAGAGTTCCCGCTCTCGGCCCGCAACACGGTGCCGCTCCACCTTGGCGAGGTTGTGCGCGACGTCGAACACGAGGTTCATCCCGGTCTTATCTGGCGATGTACCGAATGCGGCGGCAAAGGCACGGCGGGCCTCGTGAGCCAGCACGTGGCGGTTGGCCCAGGCGAAGTTCGCGGCAGCCGCCATCGCTCCGAGGTAGCGCTCGCCCTCTGCAGACTCCACGGGCACACAAGCGAGCTGACGATCCGGAACGCCGATGCCGTGACGGGCCATGGCCGCACCCATCTCACGCAACTGGTCGGTGCACGTCTGATGCCCCAGGCCGCGCGAGCCGCAGTGAATCATGACAACGACCATGCCTTGGCTGAGGCCGAACACGCGAGCGGCCTCCTCGTCGTCAACCCGGTCGACGAGCTGCACTTCGAGGAAGTGATTGCCTGCACCGAGCGAACCGAGCTGACCGCCGCCGCGGTCGAGCGCCTTCTGGCTGATGAGCTTCGGTACCGCACCCGGCGACGTGCCCCGTTCCTCACAGCGATCGAGGTCGCCCTCCCAGCCAAATCCGGCGTCGAGAACCGCCTTGGCGCCCGATTGCAGCACGGCACCGACCAACGCCCGCGAGGCGATGGCTCCCTTCCCGAGACCGCGTGGAATGCGTGCGTCGAGTTCGGCCATGAGGTCGTTGCGATGGTCGATGAAGTCATCGAGCGAGTAGTTCGAGGCGAGCAAGCGGACTCCGCAGCAGATGTCGAACCCGACCCCGCCGGGCGATACGACTCCCCCGGCTCCGACGTCGGTAGCGGCCACTCCGCCGATTGGGAAGCCGTACCCCCAATGGATGTCGGGCATCGCCATCGAGGCATCCACGATGCCGGGAAGGTGCGCAACGTTGGCGACCTGACGAACCGCCTGATCTTCCTTTGCCTTCACGAGCAGTCGGTCGCTGGCATACACCCGGCCGGGCACACGCATGCCCTCGCTCGCCGGGATCTCCCAGATCACATCCGAAGTACGTTCGAGCTCCATACCTCGACCGTACGCCTGTGGGAGGCGTGCTTCAAACGTCGAAGACGACCCGAGCTCGCCACGTTCCGTCGTCACTTTCCTCGACAAGAAGGTCGTGATACGTCACGGCCTTGATCGGTGGTCCGTGGAGTAGCTCGGTGCGCATCGGCGTGACACCGATCGTCACGCGGGCGGAGGTGGCATCGACGGCGGCGATCGCAAATCGGCAGGGAATGACATCGTGCGCTTCGGACACGTAGAGCAGCTCCGACAGGACATCGACGACGAGGTCCTCGGCGGTGCTCGCAGCGACCTCGACGACAACCGACCGCTCGGCTGCGGAGTCACCGAGGTCGTACATCAGCTCGAACATCCCCCGCGAGGCCCACTCGAGCACCTCGGCGAACGTATCGGCTTCGATGGCGATACCCGTGTCGGCGGTGTGCGACAGCACGGTGAAGAAGCCACTCATCGCTCGCACCTAGTTCTCGAAGTAGGCGCGGTACTCGCTGGCGTACCGCAGATACGTCTGCATCCCGTCACGTTGGCGAACGATCTCGTCTTCCGTCAGCTCACGAACCGGCTTGGCGGGCGTGCCCATCGCCAGTGTCCACGCCGGAATCTCTCGGCCCTCGGGCAGGAGTGAGCCGGCGGCGAGCCAGGCGCCTTCGCCGAGCACCGAGTTGTTGAGGGCGCGAGCGCCGATCCCAACCAGGCAGTGGTCACCGATGGTGGCACCGTGCACCACTGCCGAGTGCCCGATGGTTGCCTCGCTGCCGATCAGGCAAGGGATGCCCTCGTCGCAATGCAGGACGGCGTTGTCCTGGATGTTGGTGCGGGCGCCGATCTCGATGCGATCGTCCTCGGCCCGGATCACGACACCGAACATCACCACGGCGAGTTCTCCGATCGTCACGTCTCCATAGATGTGGACCCCAGGTGCGCAGAAGGCGGTCGGGTGGATGGAGGGGTCGGCGAGGCTCATGGCGACGAGGGTAGCGGCGACCCCCACTGCCCTACGATGCCGCCATGACCCGGCGGATCTTCCTCGACACCGAGTGGACGGCCCTCCCGTGGTCCGGCCAAGCCGAACTGATGTGGATCGGCCTCGCCGATGAGAACGGCCGCGTCTGGAGCGCCATCTCGGCGGAGGCCGAGATCGACCCGGAGACCAACGACTTCATCTCCGGCGTGTGGAACTACATCTCGCCCGACGACCCACGTTCGACACTGAACGACATCGCCGCAGGCGTCGTCGAGTTCTGTGGTGATGTCGATGAGTTCTGGGTGTGGATCCCCACAGTGGAGAGCTTCGCTGCGTGGTTCGAGCTCGGCCCCGAGGCGTCCGACATCTATGCGAGGTATCGGGATTGGGACCTGCAAATGCTGCAGTCGATCGTCGACCCGTGGCCTGCGGGCTGGCCGGATCAACTCCAGGACCTCAATGCCGCTGCAACCGACGCCGGGGTCGAGCTCCCGCCGCGCCAACCAAACCACCTCGCGCCCGACGTGCATGTCGTGTGGAACCGGGACTTGTTCGAGCTGATCCACCGGGCGCGCGGCGGCTGAGGTTCAGCTGGCTCAGGTGTTGTCGGTCCGGGTCCGGGTGAGACCACCCCCGAAGTCGGAGTTCCTGGGGCTGCAGTCGTCCTCGATGACCGTGACGTCCAGTCGGTCGCCCCCGTCGAGGAAGCCGATCTCATACCTACCGATCGACTCGCGGCAGAACTGCGACTCTGAATCGGGCGACAACGTCAGGATGTCTGCGCTCATCGACCACGTGCCCCATTCGAGTTCAGCCGTTGCGTCGGACCTCGGCGTGGCCAGTTCGAGGGTGTGTCCCTTGCCGTAGGTCCCCGTCTCGGTGAACACGGCATGGATACCGCCCAAGTCCGTGACCCAATCCCCGACAAGCTGATCTGCCGACGAGGTGTCGCCGTTCCCGCACGCAACGACGAGTAGAGCCGCCAGCGTAAGCGCTGCGACAACGCGCATCGTTCCTCCCGCTCGCTCCTGCCACTCGCCCTCTCATCGTCCACCCGAGGACCATGCCGCATCAAGCCGATTCTGGGCAGCACCATCTCCGACGACCTGCAGGCACAAATGCCCATTCCCGTGTGTCCTGTATGTGATGTAGTCAAACGAGGCGTGTGGGAGACGGTCGATGACCGACCCGGCGGAGGAGTCACGGATCTTCGAGGAGTGCTATCCGGCCCTCCGCCGTTTCGCCGCCGTGGTCGGCCCGATCGAGTGCGATCCGGACGATCTGCTCCAGGAGGCGGTAGCCCGGGTGTTGCGCAAGCACCGGCTCGATGAGCTGGATCATCCCCTTGCCTACCTGCGGCGCACCATCGTCAATCTTGCGTCGAACGAACGCCGCCGCTTCGCCATCCACCGCCGCGCATTGAACCGGATGGCGCGCGATCGGCGAGATCAGGCCGACGAATACCCATCCGACCTCGACGACCTCGAGCGCCTCTCTGCGCCGGAACGAGCCGTCCTGTACCTGAGCGAAGTGGATGGATATCGGTACGCCGAGATCGGCCGCATGCTCGGCTGCAGCGAGGCCGCTGCGCGGAAGCGTGCGATGAACGGTCGTCGCCACCTGTACGCGGCGCTGGCTGAGGAGGTGGCCCGTGGCTGAGGAACTCACCATGGTGCTCGAACGCCGAGCCGAGCGAGGCACTCCCCGAGGTGCCGCCGTCGTTTTGGCGGAGGCTCGGCAACTGGCGGCTAGCCCGTCGCAACCTCCGTGGTGGCGCCGTGGCCCGGCGATCGCGTTGGCTACGGCGGCGGTGGTGCTGTTCGTGCTCGGCGGCATCCTGCTGGCCACCCGTGGCGCGACTCCCGATACGGTCCCGCCCGCGACGACGATGCTCGAGACGCCGACGGTCCCCGCGACGACGGCGCTGTCGCAGATCGACACTGCGCCTGCGCCGGGCGGCGCAGATGTCGTGAGTGATCTGGCGCTGGCGCCCGACGGCCGCCTATGGGCCGCCACCAACGCTGGGGTCGTCATGTGGAATCTCGAGACCGGTTTGCCCACCGTGTTTTCGGAGCGCGAGGGACTCCCCGACCGCTACGTCTACAGAGTCACCGTGGCGACCGACGGCACCGTGTGGGCTGCCGGCGGTACTTGGGTTGCGCGACTAGATGGAACCGCGTGGACGGACCTCACCACCGGTGTGTTCACCGACCGGCCGTCCCGCGTCGGGGATCTGACCACTGGTCCCGACGGCTCCGTGTGGGTGGCAGCGGGACCTGACGCGCTGATCCGAATCGACGGTGAGGAGGCGACGACTCACCGGGTACCCGGGCAGTGGAGCAACACCGAGCCATGGTCCTTCTCGATTGCGGTGGACTCCGACGGCACCGTGTGGGCATCCACGATGCTCTTCGGCGCCCTCACCTTCAACGGCGAGTGGGGCCACTTCGATGGCGACGACGGGCTCCCCAGCGATGTCATCGGGAACATCGCCGTCGCCCCCGACGGATCCGTCTGGGTCGGCGGCGAGGGTGTGTACGGGGATCCCGATGGCGACGTCGCGGCCGCAGGCATCCTGCGATACCAAGACAACCAATGGACGACATACACCACCGCCGATGGGCTGCTGTCCGACAGCGGCACGGTCACGGTCGATCCCGCAGGGGGCGTGTGGGTTGTCCACACCGCGATGTCACCCGAGGCTTCGGCGGCGTTCGGCACCGACCTGCCCGATGGCATCTCCTACTTCGACGGAACCGCGTGGCAGCAGTTGGCCCCGGCCGGCGGGCGCGGCCCCGGTGTGGTGAATGCTGACGGCATCCTGTGGCTGCCGACCGACGGCGGGATCGTCGGATTCGACGGAGTGGAGACTCGCCGACTCACGGTCGGGGGTACCGATGTCCCGCCACTTCCCTCCGGCGATGTCACCCGTCTTGAGCCGGCCGAGGGTCTCGATCCGGTGCGCATCGAGACGGTTATCGGCGATATCGAGTTCACCACCTGGGCACTTCCCGAGGACTGGGAGGGGATCTGGTGGTTGTCCGAGACGGCCCACGGCGTCGTCGGTGCCAGGTACCCGGACATGACACTCGTTGGGTCGCTCGACGGGATCACCTGGACGGAGATCCCGCTGTCGGGCGTTGCCGGCGCCTGGACCGCGTACGGCGATGATCTCATCGTGTTCGGTGCGGCCGGCGCAGCGCGAATCGAGTGGAACGGCGCGGAATGGGTCGAAGCCGAGATCTTCGCTGACATCTACCCCCTATACGCTGCCGCAGGCCCGCACGGAATCGCCGCCGTTGGTCCGAACGCGAGCGTCCACTACTCAGCGGACGGCACGGCGTTCACGGCCGCTTCTGCTCCACCCGATCCGTCGCTCTATCCCGGTCCCGGCGCCAACTGTATGGCACCAGGGTGGACGAGCGAGGGCGCCGAGCCTCAACTGGGTCCGATCGCTGCAACCGACCGTGGATTCATCGCATTGGCCGCCCGGAGTGAGACCGACTGGTACCGGACCCCCATCTGCGAGCCCCTCGTCTGGTTCTCCGCGGACGGCGATGTGTGGGAGACCACTTCCGATGAATCCCCTCTGGGGGAACGGGCTTTCGTCCACGACGTGGCCGCCGTCGACCAAACGATCGTTGTGGTGGGCGGCGCAATGAGTCCTGGAGCGGCGACATGGGTCTCCGCCGATGGAATCAGCTGGCAACGTGCGGACAGCGACGCGGCCGAACTCTGGCAGGTGGCCGGCAGCTCCCGCGGCTGGGTCACGATCGGACACCTCCGTCCCGACGGGCTTGGCGGCGAGATGTGGTTCTCGGCCGATGGGCTCACGTGGGACGGGCCGCATGAGCGCCCCCCGGGCTGGGGTGACCGGGCCGGGATGTTCGTTTCAGTAGCGATGCTCGACGACCGGATCATCGGATTCGGGAGAGAGGGAGATGGTCCCCGGATCGTGGTCGGCGTGTTCATCGACGAGTGAGCGAAGCACTGAGAAGGAGTATCGGATGATCGACCGCGTGTTGACCCTCATCGTCGCAGTGGCGCTGCTCGCCGGGTGTGGTGGCGGCGCAGATTCGGTGGCCGTCACCGGGGAGCTCCCCGCTCCGGTCACGGAGACGGAGGACGAGAGAGGCACGGTCTATCGAGGCCCGATCACCGACATGTCCGATGATCGAGTCATCGGAGACGTCGAGCACGTGATGGACATCGAGTTCGTCGTCGACGGCGAACGCACCACCGGTCACGTCACGGTCACGAGCGTGACGATCACGAATGAAGGCGGGACCTGGGAGGGCACGGGCGAAGGAACCACGACGTGGACTACCGCTGACCCGGCGCATCTCCACAGCCTCGATTACACCCTGTTTGGTACCGGGAGCTACGACGGCTTGAAGTTCACGTATCACGTCGAGGGCGTGGACTATCCCTGGACGATCACCGGAACGATCGAACCGGCCGGCTCGTAGCCTTCCGACGCGCTGCCTCTGTCTCCGTCCGGCAAGGTGCACGCAACCATTTCCGGGTTGCGTGCCGCCGGCACCGATGACACGGTGGGAACATGAACTACGGCTTGTACCTCCCGAACTTCGGAGCGTTCGGCGACCCGGCGACGATGGTGTCACTCGCAGAGGATGCAGAGGCCAACGGCTGGGATGGCTTCTTCATCTGGGACCACATCGCCGGATTCGACAACACGATGTGCGACCCTTGGGCGGCGCTCGGGGCGATCGCACAGGCGACGCAACACATCCGGATCGGAACGACCGTCACACCGGTCCCGCGCCGCCGCCCCCACAAGCTCGCACGGGAGACCGTCACGATCGATCGGCTCTCCGGGGGACGTCTCGTCTTCGGCGTCGGCAGCGGCGAGGGGCCCCCGGAGTACGAGCGATTGGGCGAGACCGCAGAGCATCGAGCGCGCGGCGAAATGCTCGACGAGGCGCTCGACGTGATCACGCAGCTCTGGAGCGGTGAGTCCGTCGATCACACCGGGCGGCACTACCGCATCGAAGGGGCCAGGTTCAGGCCGACGCCACTTCAACCACCGCGCATCCCGATCTGGGTCGGTGGTGTGTGGCCGCATCGCCGCCCGATGTTGCGCGCTGCAAAGTGGGATGGAGTGTTTCCGCTCTTCGACATCCCCGAGGGTGCCGACGACCTCGAGCCGCTCATCCAATGCCTCACCTACATCCGGGCGCATCGGACGAGCGATGCACCGTTCGACGTGGTCTACAGCGGAACGACCCCGGGCGACGATCCAGGCCGCTCCCGAGAGATCATGCAGCGGTACGGGGACGCCGGCGTGACCTGGTGGCTCGAGGCCATTGCGCCGTATCGCTTCGGCGAGGGGTTCGACGAGCCGTGGGATCTCGAACGCCTCCGTGAGCGGGTACTGCAGGGGCCTCCACGAGCTTGAAGCTCACGGGTTCCGTCACGCCTCTTTGGAGCGCGTTTCTGTCTCAGGGCCTTGAGAGAATCGACCCATGTTTGCGCTGGAGATGCGGGGGTCGCTCCCGCACGATCTCGACGATTGGCAACCCGGGCCTGAGCTCGGGGCCTTCCTCGCCGACGTGGACCTGGAACGCCTCTCGGGCCACGATCGGGTCGTCGTACTACGCGCCATCGACCGGATGGCGGCCCACTTTGCGGCCCTTCGGTACGAAGCGATGGCGGCGGTCACCGATGCGATGGATGAGACCGACGAACGCGGACGCCTCGAGTCCGCCGAATCCGAGATCGCCGCAGCCCTCCACCTGACCCGCCGAGCCGCCGAGAGCGAGTTGTCGACGGCATGGGAACTCCACCAACGCCACCCTCGGGTACTCACTGCGCTGAGGTACGGCCGCATCGATGTACGGCGTGCCCGGGTGATGATCGATACCACCGGCCATCTGACCGACGCCGCAGCCCGCGATGTCGTGGCCCGGGTGATCGATGATGTCGAAACACTCACCACGGGGCAGCTGCGTCACCGGATCCGACGGATGTGTATCGAGACGGATCCCGACGACGCCAAGGCTCGGTACGACCGGTCAGTCGAGGAACGGCGCGTGGTGATGTACCCGACAACGCAGGGGACAGCTGAGTTGTTCGCCGCCGATCTGCCGCCGCATGAGGCCGCAGCTGCAATGCGGCGAGTCAACCGTCTCGCCAGGTCGTTGAGGACGGCGGGTGAGACCCGCACGATGGACCAGCTCCGCGCCGACGTCTTCCTTGACCTGCTCAAGGGAACCGGAGTGGCCAAGCGCTCGGGGCGCGGCACCGTCGAGCTTCGAGCCCCCCTTCCCACCCTCGTCGGGCTCTCGAACGCTCCCGGAGAACTCGCCGGCTACGGCCCGGTCATCGCCGACGTCGCCCGCCAGGTTGCCGAACAGCAGCGGGACGCCGAGTGGCGCTTCGTCGTGACGGATCCGGACAACGGCGAGATCGTGCACGTCGGCACTACGCAGTACCGGCCGACGGCCCAACAGCGGCGGACGGTCGAAGCCATCTACTCGACGTGCGTGTTCCCTGGCTGCAGAATGCCGGCCGGCGACAACGACCTCGATCACCGCAACCCTCACGCCGAAGGCGGCCCGACCGCAGTGCCGAACCTGGCACCGCTGTGTCGCCACCACCACACCACGCGTCACCGTTTCGGTTGGAGCTACGAACGCCTACCCAACGGCGACCACCGCTGGCGGAGTCCGCTCGGCCACCACTATGTCGTTGGTCGCGACCCGCCGTGAACGCCGGGATCAAGGCCCCCGCACAACGGGTCGGGATATCGAATACGCTCCGGTCTCAGTTGAGCAGTTCGCCGCGGCGAAAGCGTGGCGTCGAGGCCTGCGCCTGGGCGCTGGATACGGAGGTGTTGCGATGACCGGTATCGAAACAGCGGTGCTCGCCGCCGCCACGATCACGATGGGCATTGCCGCCGGCGTGTACCAGCTCTACACGTTCGCCATCATGCCGGGCCTGCGCCGGACCGACGACCGCACGTTCGTCGGGGCGTTCCAGCAGATCGACACAGCGATCGTTGGGCCCTACTTGGTCGTGTTCTTCATCGGACCGCTCGCGCTCTCCGCTGTTGCCGGCGCGCTCCTACTCGACGCAGATGGTGCGGGGCCCGCGCTGATCGGTGCGGCCGTGGCGATGCAGCTGATCATGGCCGCAATCACCCTGCGGGTGAACGTGCCGCTCAACAACGACATCAAGGCCGCCGGGGATCCAGAGCGGATCGATGACATCGCAGCGGTGCGCCGGCGGTTCAACGAGGAGCGCTGGGTCCGCTGGAACAACATCCGAGCACTCGCTGCGACCGTGGCGTTCGGTTTGCTCGTCTGGGCCTCGATACTGCTCGCCTCGGCCTAGAGCGCACTCAAGAGAGTGGTCGCGCCTACTTGGGCGCCATCCGAATGCCACCATCCATACGGATGCTCTCGCCGTTCATGTAGCTGTGGGTGATGAGGAGATAGGCCAGGTCGGCGTACTCCTCGACGGTCCCGAGCCGTTTGGGAAAGAGCACCTGCTGGCCGAGCGATTCCTTCGCCTTGTCGGGGAGTCCAGCCAACATTGGAGTGTCCATGATCCCCGGCGCAATGGTGTTGACGCGCACCCCGATCGAGGAGAGGTCGCGGGCCACGGGCAGAGTCATGCCGACGACGCCCCCCTTCGACGACGAGTACGCCGCTTGGCCGATCTGCCCGTCGTACGCAGCAACCGACGCAGTGTTCACGATGGCGCCCCGCTCCCCGTCTGCGAGCGGCTCGGTTGACGCCATCGCTGCTGCGGCGAGGCGGATGCAGTTGAAGGTGCCGGCGAGGTTGATCCGGATCACCTTCTCGTAGTGGCCGAGGTCATGCGGTTCACCTTCGCGATTCAACGTGCGGGCCGGCGGGCCGATGCCGGCGCAGTTCACCAGCACGCGCAGCGGTGCCATCTCCATCGCAGCGTCAACCGCCGCCTGCACCTCGTCCGAGTTCGTGACATCGGTGTGGACGAACGCGCCGTTGACCTCGCGTGCAACTGCGTCGCCGAGCTCGTCCTGGAGGTCCGCAATGACCACATTCATGCCGGCCGCCGCCAGCTTCCGCGCCGTCGCCGCCCCGAGGCCCGACGCCCCGCCGGTCACGATGGCCGATGCTCCTGCGATGTCCATGGTTCCTCCTTGGTTGCGCGTCAAGGTAGCGGGTGGCCGTCCACGTTCGTCCGCGGCGCGCCCGGTCGAGTACTGAGTACTCAGTACCGAGTACCGCGACAGCTGGCCTTGACAACCTCACCGTGCTCGCGCCATAATTCCTAACGCTGTTCGGATTTCCGAATGATGTTAGGAGTTGTGGTGACGACAGGACGAGTTGCGGCTCGGCGGGCGGCGACAAAGGACGCGATCCTCGAGGCGGCGTGGGAGATCGCCCGGTCCGAGGGACTCGGTGGTGTGAGCATGCGGCCACTGGCCGCTGCACTCGGGATGAGTGCGCCCTCGTTGTACGAGTACTTCGCCGGCAAGGACGCCATCTACGACGCGATGTACGTCCAGGGCAACCATGCGTTGCGAGAGCGTATGCAGGCCATCACCGATCTCGACCGCATGTCCGCTCGTGAGTCACTCGTCGCCGGCGCTCGGGCCTTTGTTGAGTTCTGCAATGAAGACCGGGCCCGATTCCAGCTGTTGTTCCAGCATTCGATCCCCGGATGGCATCCGTCCGAGCAGGCGTACGCCGTGGCCATCGAGAACCTCGAACTGTCCCGCGCCCACCTCGAATCGATCGGGATCACCCACACACGATCGCTCGACCTGTGGACGGCTCTGGTCAGCGGACTTGCCAGCCAGCAGGTGGCCAACGATCCCGGCGGGGATCGATGGCTACGTCTCGTCGAGCCCGCCGTCGACATGTTTCTCTCGACCGAAGGCGGTACGAAATGACGGACATCTCCACCATCACGCCCATCGACCGCCACGAGATGGTCGGACTCGCCACGACCGAGTACGAGCGCCTCCTCGCGGAGCTGCGTGCGCTCGACGACGATGCCTGGCAGCGCCAAACGCCATGCACGGAATGGGACGTCCGGCAGATGATCGCCCACCTTCTCGGGGCTGCAGAGGCCAACGCGTCGATCCTCGAGACCGTCCGCCAGGTGGCCAGGGGGTCTCGCTGGGCCAAGGCCAACGGCCGGCCCCAGATCGATGGCATCAATGCCATCCAGATCGAGAAGCGCGACCACCTCTCCCCGACCGAGTTGATGTCTCGCCTCGAGACGATCGCACCGAAGGCCATCGCCGGTCGCCGCAAGACACCCGGGCTGGTCCGACGGGCCAAAGTCGATGACGGGATCGGCGGGAGGATGACGATGGAACACCTCGTCGATCGTGTGTACACCCGAGATCAGTGGATGCACCGCATCGACCTCGCCGAAGCGCTGCAACGTCAACCGTTGCTCACGCCGGACCACGACGGTCGGATCGTCGCGGACGTCGTGCGTGAGTGGGCGGCGATTCACGGTGAGCCGTTCGAGCTCGAGCTCAGCGGACCAGCGGGCGGCACCTATACATCCGGCGAAGGCGGCCCCCGAATCGAGATGGACGCCGTCGAGTTCTGCCTCGTCCTCAGCGGCCGCCTCGACAAGGACATGCCGCTGTTCCGGGCGGTCGTGTTCTAGTCCAGGACCTTGAGCATCGTCGTGCTCGCAGAGAAGCCCATGAACCGCTCCAGGTAGGGCGTACGTTCGGTCTCGGTCGCGACAAATCCGAGCCGTTCGTAGAGCCGGCGCGCTCCGGGATTGGTGTCGACAACATCGAGCCGGATCCGCCGGCGGCCGTGCGCCCGGGCGTATGCCTCGAGCTCGGCGAACAACCCGGTCCCGATGCCACGACCGCGGGCGTCGGCCCGCACGACGATGCCGTCCATCAGCAACTCATCAGGCTTGGGTTTGCGTTCGAGCAGGGCGAACACGGCGATGGCCTTGACCGCTCGGAGGACCCCCACGGCGCGGACAACAGAGCGGACCGTGATCCCGCCGGTGAGCGAACCGCCGGCGTCATGGAAGCCCGCAATCCCGAGGAGCGCACCGTCGTCGAGCGCGGCGATACAGCGACTCGGGTCGAGACCCTCGGCGAGCACCTGCCGTCGGGCCACGTCGTCCCGCATCCCCGGCCGGAGCTTCGCCGCAAACGCCTCGTCGTACAGGGCCGCGGCCTCCTCGCGCACGGATTCGGGAAACCCAAGGCGGTACTCGACGGCAGCCATCGCCACATGCTCCCACGGAGCGGGCTGCGATTCGGCGATCACCGTCACCTCGACTCGACGCTTGCCGCCAGCGTCAGCGCCTGCGGCCGCGACGTGCCCCCGATCGGGCCGGGCGGCGCCGCTGCTGCTGTCGTGACTTCCGTCGATTCGCGCCCGGAGCATTCCGCGGCTGAGCGAAACGCACCGTGAGGTCACGCCCCTCCAGTTCGGTGCCGTGCAACGCGGCGATGGCAGCCTTGGCATCGCGCTCGGGCATGTCGACGAAGCCAAATCCTCGCGAGCGACCCGAACGGTCGGTGATGATCGTCGCCTGCACCACGTCACCGAAGGGTCGGAACAGCGACTCCACCTGCCCGCTCGTCGTCGTCCACGGCAAGTTGGCAACGTAGACGCTCCGAGGGGCGCGGTGCGGGGGCTTGCCCTTCGACCGGCTGTGCCCGGGAGCGTCCTGCTGGCGGGGCACCCGATGCGCCGGCTTGGGCGTCGGACGACGGCCCTCCACGAGGACGTCCATCCGGGGCGCCTCGATCGGATGGTCGAGGTCGAGGTTCCGCTGCAGCCGGCGAACGGCACGGCGTTGGTCGTGGGCAACCAGCGTCACCACTGTTCCGGTGGCGCCGGCACGGGCGGTCCGGCCCGAACGATGAAGGTAGTCCTTGGCATCCCCGGCCGGATCGAAGTGCACGACCGCCGCAACGGCATCCACATGGATTCCCCGAGCCGCAACATCGGTCGCAATCAGCGCATCGGCTCGGCCCGCGGCAAACGCGCTGAGTGCCCGGGTGCGTTGATTCTGCGATCGACCACCGTGGATCGGGATTGCGTCGACCCCGAGGTTCTGCAACTGACGAGCGAGCCGATCGGCCCGCCGGCGCGTACGCGTGAACACGATCGAGCGCCCGGCGTGGGTGACGACATCGGCGGTGTGCTGGATGCGGTCGTCATGGTCGACGAGCCAGAAGTGGTGATCGATGTCGACTGCCGACTCATCGTCACCACCGACCTGGTGGAGAACTGGATCCGTCTGATAGTCGCGGCTCAGTACGGCGACCTCACCGTCGAGCGTCGCCGAGAACAGCAACGTCTGGCGCTCCGAAGCGGTCGCGTCGAGCAGCCGCCTCACGGCCGGCATGAAACCCATGTCCGCCATACGATCCGCTTCGTCGATCACGACGATCGTGACCCGGCTCAGATCTGCGGCACCCTGATCGATGAGATCCTCCAAGCGACCGGGCGTGGCGACGAGGACGTCGGCACCGGAGCGAAGGCCCTTGATCTGCGGACCGTAGGCAACCCCGCCGTATACCGCCTGGACCGTCCGGCCTACCGAGCCCGACACCTGCCGAAGCTCCTGGGTGATCTGCTCGGCGAGTTCGCGGGTCGGGGCGAGGATGAGCGCACTGGGGCGGCGCTGGGAAGCCGGCGACACTCGGGCGAGTACCGGGAGACCGAACGCCAGCGTCTTGCCGGAGCCGGTCGGCGCTCGGCCGGACACATCACGTCCGGCGAGCGCATCGGGAATCGTGGCTGCCTGAACGGCAAAGGGTTCGTCGATGCCGCACGTCGCGAGCGCGCGTACGAGGGGGTCGGGAAGCCCGAGTTGGGCGAACGACGTCGTCATGACATATCTCCTTGGTCCCGGTCGGGGACGTATCTCGTCTCTTGGCGATGTCTCGCTCGACCATGCGCCCCTGCGCTGGGATCGAGAGCGGCCGAAGAGGCGGTCCAACCGGATGAGAAAGCGTGCCGTGATCTCACCGGGGAAGCGACGGTGCGCTGGCCTCCACCCGATGCGGCGAAGCGGAACGGTAGCAGGCTGCCGAACAACGTCGAGTCGGCCTCGCCGACCGAGTCCATGGGCAGGCGCTCTGCTGGGTCGGGCGACGCCTCATGCCGCTTCTTCAGCAGCCTGCTAGCAGGCTGCTGAACAA
>JASJAX010000114.1 GCA_030066755.1 Acidimicrobiia bacterium | reverse complement strand
GCCGATCTGGTGGCGCTCGCCACCGAGCTCGGCATCGAGCCACCTCTCGAGGTAGGGGCTCAGGTCGACTCGGATACCGGCAGGATCGAGGCCTATGTGAACCTCAACCCCGACAACGACGCCGAAACCCTCATCTGGGTTCTACCGATTGATGTGTACCGGTCGGTTGAGGAGGCCGAAGCGGCCTTCGATGCAGCCCTTGTCGAGGAGTCGGGAGGCCAAGAGATCGACCCGATCCCGCTCGGTGACGAATCGTTCGGTGTGACGTGGGAGAGCGGCTTCCTCGGGAGCCGGACTCGATTCCTTGTCCGTGAAGGGCCGACCGTTGTCTCCATCGAGGCTCGCCCGGCAGGGGACTTACGAGCGGCGGCGACGACCGTGATCGAGACCCTTCTCGAAATCCGTCGAAACGGGACGGTCCCCAACGTGGCACTGGCGCCTTTTGCGATGTCGGCCGAGCTTCCCGAAACGTACGAGGTGGAGTGGGGCATCCTCGCGGCGATCGCAAACCGCCCCGGGGTTGGGGATGACCCGATCTACATCGACCGCAGGTACTCCCTGGGCGTCACCCCCGAGTTCACCCGATGCCGCTTTGCCGGAACCCCTTTCGGAGAAGTGGAACCACAGGACTACACGGACTGGATCGACGACGGTTCCGGCAACGTGTCCCTGTCGCGACGCTTCGCCGAGAACGAGGAGTTCGTGGAGGAGAACCTCCAACTGCCCTCGAATGATCCGAGTTACCTGGCGCATCGGGCCGAGTGCGATCGCTTCACGCCCCTCGCTGGCGACTGGGGCCTTGACGAACTGTTTGCGGCTTCCGTTTCCGAGGTTGATCCGAACCACATCAACACAACCGCTTACCGGACCGGCGAGAACGACTGGGTTCTCGGGGTCGTCGAAGAGCGGTCCGCGTCTTTGGACCTCACCCACCTTGTGACAGCCGGTGTGATCACGACAGCTGACCCTGCGGGTGTAGAGATCCTCGACGGCGAGGTCTCGTTTGACCCAGGAGGACGGGTCCAGGGCCTCCGTTTCGATGCCTCGGGCAGCCGTTCAGCCATCGAGGAAGCCTTCGACGTCGACCTGTCGGAGATACCCGCAGACTCGATCAACCTGAGCTTCGAGTTCGAGTTCCGGCTCGAACTCAGTGGCCCAGGCAACTGGTAACGGCACCAACCAAGGAGAACACAAACATGCATCTGATGCGCCAGATGCGCCGCATGGACCTTCCGTCGAAACCTCTCCTGCTGAACAGGTCGCGAGACGTCGCCCTGCACGCGCGCCTCGGCGCCCTTGCCCTGGTCGTCGCTCTTGCTGCCTGCGCAGACGACGGCGCAACGATGTCCGAATCGCCGGGCACGACGTCGGGAGCAGCGACAAGCACGTCGACGGCGCCAACCGTCGCTTCTCCGTCCACCACCACCGTTCCTCCGCTCGTTGTCGCTCGCACCTTCGTCGAGTCGGTTGGCGATTCGACCGAGCAGGCAATGTCGGTTGTCGCCCCGGGTGCCGCCGTGGACGTCGATGGGGCGAACACGATCGGTGATCTCGAGGCGTGGCTCGACTGGAACGCTGCGCTCGGGTGGCGCCACATTGCAGTCGACTGCGCCGGGACGGGAGAGCAGATCGTCTGCGACTACGAGTACACCAACCCTTGGATGGAGCAGACGGGAATCGAGTCAGAAGGCGGCAATGCATTCACCCTCCAGATCGAGGACGGTCTGATCACTTCGATCCTGGAGATGACTGACCTAGGTCCCTTCTGGCCTCTGTGGCTTGACTTCACGGACTGGCTCGATATCGAGCATCCCGGTGCCGCCGAACGAATCACCAAGCCGAACGGCGACCCCGTCCTCGAGGAAGAGGCGCTCACCGAGTGGCGAGCGCTGGCCCAAGAATTCACGGAGCGACTCGCGCTCCTGAAGATCGGCGACGCCTATCTCGACGCTCTGCTGTCCTTCGATCCCACTGAGCTCGAGCTCATTGCAGGATACGACCCGAACATCTACGAGGATCTATACCTCCAAGCGTGGCTCAAAGCCTTGAACAACCGGCTTTCCGATCGCTCTTGCAATGTCAGCGGGGGCCGGCTCGTTTGCACGATCGAGACCGCCGATGATCTCGGCGACCTCCTTGACGTGACATATGTCGACAGCTTCGCCATCAGTGTCTCGGGCGAGAGGATCGTTCGAAACATCTGGTCCTCGTCGACAGTGCCCGACGGCCCCCTCAACGCCTACCAGGACTGGCTGCGATCGGAGCAGCCGGGCCTCTTCAACCAGAGCGGCGTCTGCTCCGGCTTCTTCCAGCGTGGGCCCACACCAGAGGACTGCGCACTCGTGTGGCTCGAACTCGCCCCGGCGTATCTCGAGGCAACGACGGACGGGTAGCTGTCAGGTCACACGAGTGACGGAATCGGCTCAAGAGCACGCCGACGGGGCTCGATCTGTCCTTGCTGCCTTGCTTCGACTGCCTTCTGCCAATCGACGTCAGCGGCTAGCTTTCGAGCCGACGAGGAGTGAGGGGGACTGGTGTTTCGACGGCTGATCATCTTGCTGGCTGGGCTCGCGCTCATGGTGGCTGCATGCGGGGGTGGCGACGAGACGACGCTCGAGGAGCCCGTTGACGACGACTCGTATGAGCCACCGGTGACACTGAGCTCGCCGCCGTTCACCGGTACCGTGCCGCCGGCCGACACCGGAGGTCCGCCCCCGTCCGGCCCGCCGGTCGTCAACACCGGCGACTTCTGCTCGGACGCTGAGGCAAACGAAGCGCTCATCGAGGGCGTCGACTTCTTCGATGACGACCTCGAGGCCGCAGTGGACGAATGGCTACTCGCCGTGGCCGCAGCCGAAGCAGCTGCTCCGCCGGAGATCGCCGATGACGTCTCAACGATCGCCACCGCGGCCCGCGACTTCGTCGGCGTTCTTCAGGACGCCAACTTCAACCCGGGCGAGATCGATCCCTCCGATGCGCGCCTCATCGCGCTCGAGGACGGCTCACTCGAAGTCGCCGCAGACAACATTGCGGCGTTCTGCGGCTTCACTATCGAGTAGCTCGGCGTCCGCGTAGTATCACCGGCGCCCGATCGGGCACTTCGGTAGGAGGGGGGAACGTGTTCGAGACGCTGCGGCGAATCGCGCAGTTCTGGCGACCTCATCGATGGCTCGGGGTGGGCCTGGCGTGCTCGATGCTGCTCCAGGTCGTGTTCACGGTCACGATCGCGATCGTGCTCAAGTGGGTTGTCGACGGCATCGTTGAGGGAACCGCAGGACGATCGGCCCTTCCGGCCATCCTCATTCTCAGCGGCGCGCTCCTGGTGTCTACGGCAGCAGCCATCGTTGGGGCTCGCTTGGCGGCGCGGGCTGCGGCGGAGATACTCGCCGACGTCAGGCTGGCACTCTTCGATCGACTCCAAAGCCTGTCCATGGGGTTCTTTGCGACCCGCAGCGAAGGTGACCTGATGGCACGCTTCTCGTCGGACATCGCCCAGTTGTCGGACGGCGTCATCAAGCGTCCGGTGAAGGGGCTTCGGAGCATTGCGGCGATGACCTTCTACGTGCCGGTGATGCTGGTCCTCGACTACCGGTTGGGGCTCCCCGCCGCCGTGCTCACCCCGATCGCCCTCTATCTCGTGAATCGCTTCGCCCCGGACGCCGATGCGCCGCTCGACGAGGAGAAGCGGAGGATCGCGTCGGTGCTCGATCGAGTGGCGGAGACCGTCAAGTCGCAGCAGGTCGTCCGCGTGTTCGGCCTCGGTCGAAGGACTCGTGATCGGTTCGTCGAGTCGATCGCCTCATTGCAGGACGCATCAACTCGGGCCGAGTTCCGTGTCGAGTTGCTGGCGGTCCTGTCGCAGTACTCGATCTCGTTGATCCAGCTCGGCATCATCGCCGCAGGAGCGCTGATGGCGTTCTCGGGATCGATCGAAGCGGGAACGTTCGCGGCGTTCGTTGCGCTCCTCAGTGAAGTCACCAAAGAGATGACCATTCTCGGCAGCGATGTGTTCCCGAAGATCCGGAGCGCCGGATCGGGGATCCGCCGGGTGGACGCGTTGCTCAACGCAGGTCCGGTGGAATCGGCGCCCACCGGATCGATGGCACCTCCAAGTCTGCGGGACGGCATCGCCTTTGACGGTGTGACGTTCAGCTACGACCTCAACAGCGACCGTCAACTCAACGATCTGACGATCAGGATTCCGGCTGGTCAGCGAACAGCGATCGTTGGGCGCAACGGTTCGGGCAAGAGCACGCTCATGAACCTGCTGCTCCGGCTCTACGCACCGCAAGCGGGGACCATCCGGATCGACGAAGTCGACCTCGAAGCGCTCGATGTGGAGGATTGGCGATCGCAGTGCGCCATCGTCTTCCAGGACACTGCGGTCTTCGACCAGACGTTGCGCGACAACATCCTCCTCGGCTCGCCGGTGTCGGACGAGGACCTTGCGCGGGCGGTCGATCAGGTGGGCCTCGGTGAACTCGTGGCGCGGCTCCCGGACGGCCTCGACACGATGATTGGCCCACGAGGTCGGCGACTCTCAGGCGGCGAGCGGCAGCGAGTGGGCCTCGCTCGCGCCATGGTGAGGAATCCCCGGCTTCTCCTCCTCGACGAAGTGACCGGCGCCCTCGACCCGGCAACAGAGGTCGAGATCAACCGGTTGATCGGGCGACTCGCAGAGGACCGCACCATCGTCAGCGTCACGCATCGGTTGCGTGCGGCGCAGAATGCCGATCTAGTGATCGCAATGGGCGGCGGCCGGGCCGTCGAATCGGGAACGTTCGACCAACTGGTTCGTCGCGACGGAGTCGTCGCCGACATCTGGAGCCGGCAGCAAGGGTTCACAGTCAACCGCGACGGATCCGATGCCTCGATCTCGGCGAGCCGTCTCGGGGCGTTCTCGCTCTTCAATGGCTTCGACGAGGTACAGCTTGCACGGCTCTCCGAACGATTCTCGCCCCGCTTGTACGACATCAACGATGTTGTGGTCCGAGAGGGTGGACCGGCCGATCGGTTCTTTGTCATCGCTCGCGGCGTCGTGGAAGTGCTCCAGGGCAGCGGAACCGACGCGCGGGTGATCGCCCACCTCGAAGATGGTGACTTCTTCGGCGAAATGGCCCTCCTGGAGCGCGCTCCGCGCAACGCCACTGTGGTAGCCGTCACCCCGACGACCATGCTGAGTCTGGAGCGCAGCGAGTTCGAGGACCTCCTCAGCGAGTGGCCTGAGGCGGCCGCAAGGATCCGGTCGGTTGCCGCGATGCGGGCAGAGGAGAATCGGAGCGATCCGTTGGTCTGAGCGCACCGCACGGGGACGCCGGTCCCCAGCAGAGTTCGGTACTTCCGATATCCTCTCGCGCGTGAGCGAATCGAAGACCGTTGGAGAATTGATCCGCGAGCGCCGTTTGGCTCGGGGCCTGTCGCTCGGCCAGCTCGCAACGGCCGTCGGACGAACCGCGGCGACGGTTCGTGCCTGGGAACGCAGCCAGCATGCCCCGGCACCCGACGTCCTCGACCGCCTCGCGGTTGCGCTCGACATCGACCAGGAAGAGCTCGAGGCCGCCATGTACCGAGAGCCGCCGAGCCTGACGGTGGTCGCCGCAGACCCAGATGGGGGCGAAATCACCTCGGAGGCGACATCCGTCAGCGGCGAAGCATCCATCGAGACCGCAGAAGGCGAAGGCGACGACGACACGGCGGAGATCGGTCCTGTCGAGAGTGAGCCGGCTGCTGCGGCGGTCACGGAGCCGACGTTCGAGGCCGCCTCGGCCGACGAACTCGGCGTGATGCCACGAATCGAGATCCCGACTGATGAGTCGGTGGGTGAGGCCGAGGCTGCGGGCGACGAGGTGGAGCCGCCCGAGGACGATGCGCCGGTCGAGATCGAGATCATCGATTCCGAGCCGGATCCCGACATGTCCGCGAGCGCCGAGGCTGGGGCTGCGGAGGAGGAGTCCACCGACGATGAGATCGTCGACGTCGTGGTCGAGGAGCCCATCGACGTACCTGCCGATGAAGCTCCGATGGCCGGGTCCGAATTGGTCGATGATCCCTCGGACGAAGAGGATCTGGACCTCGTCGACGAGCCCACCGCAGCGATCGGGCCGCCGATCGCTGCGTCGACGCCGGTGGAGTCCGGCCATGTGGGTGTCGCCGTCAAGGCGGAGATGCTGCAGGAGCCGAGCCTCCCGCCGTTCCTGGCGCCGCTTCGAGCGATCTTCGATCCGTCACGCAAGTGGCTGTACTGGCTTCGCGGGAGTCTCACCGTTGTGGCGATGGTCGTGATGCTGTTGGTTCTGGCGTGGGCCGCCGGCGAGCTGTTCGATGGCCTCGGCGAGGTCCTGGACACCATCGAGTCCACCGACGAAGTCGCCAGCGGGCTGGACATATAGGTCGCTTCGCTCCCAGATGCCAGATCGCGGCGGGCCTGCGGCCCTTGCTACCAGATCGCTCGCTGCGCTCGCTCCCAGCTTCCAGTTAGTGCCGCTCCGGTGATCTTGTGAGGCAGCTCCTTGCTGGTGCTGGTCGCTGGCTACCCCAGCGAACTTGCCAGGAGGGCGAACGCCGAGATCGCCGACACGACGAGGATCACCCTGCGGAGCCAGGGGCCGTCGACAAAGCGCCGCAGCCGGAAGCTCGCTAGGAAGCCGATCACCTGCGCAGGCAGCAGCACGGCCGCGATGGTGACGTCGTCGGCCGTGATCTCGCGCCCAATCGCCCGAATCACAATCGTGGTCATCAGACCGACGGTGAACACTGCGGACAGTGTTGCCCGTACGGTTGGGCCGGCCTCGTTGCGGTAGAGGAGCGCCACTGGTGGCCCGCCGATTGAGGCGACCATTCCCATGAAACCTGAAGCAACGCCGGTGGCGGACTCGGTGACCGCGTTGCGGACGACTCGAACGTTGAGCGAGAGCAGCCCGACCGCAGCGAGGACCGCCAAAGCGATCACGGTGTTGAGCGCCGACTCCGCTTCCCCACTCACCGCCTTGATCGTGAAGATCCCAACGAACGCTCCCGGCAGGCGTCCACCGAGCAACCACGCCGTACCGCCCCATTCCACATGGCGACGTTCGCGCCAGAACATCGCCACGGTCAGCGGAAGCACCATCAGCAACTGTGGGACCGGCGCCATGATGGGGTTCAGCAGCGCGAGGAGCGGGACGCTGAGCACGCCGAATCCAAAGCCGATCGTTCCCTGCACTGCAGCCCCGACAGCAGAGACCACGAGTCCGATGATCAGTTCAGCCACCGAGATCGGCACCGGTACCTCTTTGCGCAGTCGGACGGGACGGAAGAGGGTAGACAACAGTCGCCAGCCCCCAGTCGCCAGATCGGTCTCTGTACTCAGTACTCAGTACTCAGTACTGCGCGAACCCGCATCGGCAGAACACGTGCAAGCCGCCCCGAAGCCATGCTCCTGAGCCCGCTGCGCAAAAAGGACCAACGGCCCTGGACGATGATTTCGTAAGGGCGAAAGCGCTGGGTATGGTGCGGCCCAACATGGTTCGATTGAGGCAACGAACTGACGGGAATCGACCGCGGAGGAAACGGCTGAGGGGCGGTCGACGCCACCTTCTGCTGCTGCTTGTCGGCGTCGCTGTGCTCGTTTCCGCGTGCGCCGGGTCTGGCCCACAGACTTCGCTGGAACCTCAGGGCCAGTTCGCCCGCGACATCGACGGCCTGTGGGACCTCGTCTTCTGGATGGCCGTGGGTGTCTTCGTCGTCGTCACGGCGGCCTACTTCTACGCCCTCATTCGGTTCCGGGAGCGCAAAGACGATGACCGGCGCCCTGTGCAGGTGCACGGCAACAACACGCTCGAGATTTCCTGGACGATCCTTCCCGCCGTCATCCTCGCCGTCCTGGCGGTGCCGACGGTGCAGGGCGTCTTCAATCTCCGCGAGGTCCCCAACGAAGCCGACGTGCTCAACATCAGCGTGACCGGGCACCAGTGGTGGTGGGAGTTCGAGTACGTCGAGTTCGAGGACGATGCGGGCCGTGCGTTGCTCACCGCAAACGAACTCCACATTCCGGCCGGTCAAGAGGTGTTCCTGTCGATGACCTCGGCGGACGTGATCCACAGCTTCTGGGTTCCGCCACTCAACGGCAAGCGCGACGTGGTCCCCGGCAAGCTGACCCAGCTGCGCATGATTGCGGATGAGCCGACGCCGGAAGGCTCACCCATCCTCGGCCAATGCGCCGAATTCTGCGGCCTCGCTCATGCCGACATGCGGATCAAGGTCTTCGTGCATGAGCAGGAGGCGTTCGACGCTTGGGTCGCCGATCAGCTGCAACCCGCGCCCCTCCCGGTGGCGAGTGCTGCCGAGGACGGCGCCGAAGCTCCAGCCCTCGATTCCATTGCCGGCGGCTGGAACACGTTCAATGCGCTCTGCACGTCGTGCCACCAGGCCAGCGTCGAATACAGCGACGGTGTACGCGAGGTCGTCGGGCCCGTGATCAATCGTGCTGAGGCTCGGGGTGAGAGCTTCAGCATCGCCCTCGCTCCCGACCTCACGCACTTCGGCAGTCGCACCAGCTTCGGCGGAGCCGTCTTCGACAACGTGACGGAGCACCTGAGCGAGTGGCTCGCCAA
>JASJAX010000014.1 GCA_030066755.1 Acidimicrobiia bacterium | reverse complement strand
CACCGGGCGACGATCGCGTCCGGAGTACCATGACCGGCCGTGACGACCGAACCGACGCTCAATCCGCGCCGCAAGTGGACGGCGATCACGGTGGCGACCCTGCTGATGGTGGTCAGCTACATCGCCATCCTGATCGGGTTTATTGCCATCGAGGTCGAGGACGGCCCTGCGCCCGGGCCCGTGATCGCCTTTGGGCTCAGCCTCGTGCCCTTCGTGTTCATCATCCTGGCGTTCATGTCGTCGAATCGCCGCGCAGCGAGTTCGGTGCTGAAGGCCATGGGGCTGTCCGTCATCATTGCCGGTCCACTCTCGGCGTTGATGGCCGATGCGGTCAGTGGACTCGTTGCCGGGTTCGGCGTCGGAGGTGCGGTCACGCTGCGTCGTGAAGAGCACCACACACTCAAGTCTCGACTGATCGCCGTCGGGATCACCACGGTGTATGTGGCGGTGCTCGTCAACTTCAGTGTCGAAGGAGGCCTCTTCGCAGGGGCCGTCCTGCCGTTCGTGAGTCTCGGTATCGCCGACTGGGTGATGGATCGGCGCGCCGAAGACTCGGCAGCGAGAACGCGAGCCCTCGAGGACCGCTGAGCGAAGTGAGCCGGCGATCCAGCGAGCGGGGGTGCCAGCGCCGCATTGCCCCCGTATCGGCTCGGTCTAACATACCCCTCCGTTGCCGGGGTAGCTCAGTCGGCAGAGCGACGCACTCGTAATGCGTAGGTCACGGGTTCGATTCCCGTCTCCGGCTCAGGGAAGAACCCGAGACCTCGGTCTCGGGTTCTTTGTCTCAAGTCCCAGGTCGCAGGTCTCAAGTCCCAGGTCGCAGGTCTCAAGTCTCGGATCTCAGGTCGTACGTCTTGCGGCGCCTGTGGTCGGTCTACCTGACTTGCGCCGTGTGGCCCCATCTATAGGGTGTGGCGAACTGGAGAGGCCGGGGGACCATGGCCGATCAAGCCACCTTCGAACAGGATGCAATGCAGTACGCGCCGCAGCTCTACTCGGCTGCGCTGCGTATGACGCGCAATCCTGCCGACGCCGAAGATGTTGTCCAGGAGACTTTCCTCAAGGCGTACCGTGCGTACGACACGTTCAAGGCCGGCACGAACCTCAAAGCGTGGCTGTATCGAATCCTCACCAACACCTACATCAACCGCTACCGCAAGAAGCAGCGGCGGCCGTCCGAGGTCGAGCTCGGTGAGCTGCAGGATCTCTATCTCTATCGGCGCCTTGGTGAGGAATCCGGGGCGACTCGGAGCGCCGAAGAAGCCGTCCTCGATGGCTTCGTCGACACCGACATCAAGGCGGCGATGGAGTCGCTTCCGGAGCACTTCATGCTGCCGGTCTACTACGCCGACGTCGAGGGTTTCTCGTACAAGGAGATTGCTGAAATCCTCGACGTGCCGATCGGGACCGTGATGTCTCGACTCCATCGGGGAAGAAAAGCGCTCCAGAAGAAGTTGTGGAACTTGGCAGAGGAACGCGGCCTGACAGGACAGGGCTCATGAGCCAAGGGTGTGAACACGCCGTCGAGTACGTGTACCAGTACCTCGATGCAGAGCTGACGTGGACTCGGAGAGTTCGGATCCGTTGGCATCTTCGCAAGTGTGTGGCATGCGACGGGGCGTACTCGTTCGAGACGCGCCTCAAGGCCGTGATCCGCGAACGCGGACGTGAGGAACCTCCGCCGGAACTCATGAACCGTCTCCGAGCGTTGATACGTGAGGAAGGGTCGGGTTCCGCCGACTCGTGATGATCGAATCAGGAATTGAAGATGGCTGACAATGTCGTGAAGGGCCAGCGAGTGCTCGACAACGGTCGGGCGCCGAAGGCCGTCGAAGAACAACGGGTGTGTGCCAAAAAGGGCTGCACCACGACCCTCTCGCGGTACAACCGCAAGGACTTTTGCTACGCCCACGCCCCGACGAAGTTCCCCCGCCTCCGCGGACGAGTGGTCCCAGAAGGCTGAAACACGCTTCCGTGGCCGGTCAACCGAGCGGTGCGTTCCTGAGTACTGAGTACTGAGTACTCAGTACAGAGAAGCAGGTCGGGCTCGTCTGACGCGCGACCGATCCCGCAGAGCCGGTCTCTGGTTCAGTGGCGCCGCCCTGGGTACTCACTGCGCTCCATGGGGTCCGCACAACGACGGGCCCACGTTCGTGTTTGTCGCCCGCCCAGGGGCCGGTCGCGAGATCGGATGGCAAGGTCTCGGTACTTGGTACTCAATACTCAGTACTTCTGATTCGCGCGATTCAGGCTCACGCGGAGATTCTCTGGCCCCACAGAGATCGTCTAGGCTCTGGCGCCGTGAGACTTGCTGCTCGATTGCTCGTGGTCCTGGGCCTTCTCGGTGCCCTCCTGGCGTTGCCTGTTGGTGCATTGGCCGGTGACGTGATGCTCCTCGCTACTGATGAGCCGACTGACGAGGAGATGAGCGAGGAGCCGATGTTCGAGGAAGGCCAGGAGCCGGCAGAGATCGCTCCGCCCGAGTCTGAATCGGAGGAGGAGCAGCCCTGGACCTATCGGTTCATCGCTCCAACGATCGTCATTCTCGGGGTGTTGACCACGATCGGAGTCGTTGCCTACCACGGCGTACGCGTGCGGAGCCAGTACGAAGTCGTCGACTGACTTCGCCCGACGACGGACACAGCGCACCGGTCCGGGTATGTTGCCCGTGATGAACGCCGTTGAATTGCCGCTCGCCCGCCGGATTGCCGGTCGTGTCGCCGGTCGCTACCCCCTCGAGGGCACGTACCACGAGGCGCGTCTCGAGCGACAGGTTGTCGAGATGGTGCAGCGGGCTTCCCAACTCGTGGAAGCGGAGACCGGCTTGTCCGCCCATGGGAATCCCGAGGTTGCCGTGGTGTCTCGACGTGAGTGGGCCGAGACGAACATCGCGTCGTTCACCGAACTGATTCGACCTGCGCAAGAGCGGCTCGCCGATCACAGCGGACTCGGTGCCGCCGTCGGCAGGCGAATCCTCTCCGCCGAGCTGGGGACGGTCCTGGGGATGTTGTCGCGCCGTGTGCTCGGTCAGTACGAACTCGTCCTGCCGACCGCGGATGGCAGCGACGGCGACACCGTCCTGTTCGTCGGCGCCAACATCCTGTCGATGGAGCGGGCCAACGAGTTCCGGCCGCACGAGTTCCGCTTCTGGGTCGCCCTCCACGAGTGCACCCACCGGCTGCAGTTTCGGGGCGTCCCGTGGTTGCGGCAGTATTTCCTCAACCTCGTCAACGATCTCGTCGCAGCGTCGAAGCCCGAACCCGGCCGGGTCGCTCGCGTCGCCGGCGAGCTCAGGGAGTCGGCCGCGGCTGGAGAGCCGCTCGTCGGAGAGACCGGACTGTTCGGCCTGTTCGCCACGCCGGATCAACGTGAGGTCATCGACCGTGTGCAAGCGCTGATGTCACTCCTCGAAGGCCACGGGCACGTGATCATGGATCGTGTCGGTGCGAGGGAATTGGTCACGCAGGAGCGCATGTCGCAGGTGCTGAAGGCGCGCCGGCAGGACCCGAGAACGGCGATGTTCATGCGCCTCGTCGGACTCGAGATGAAGATGCGTCAATACGACATGGGGGCCGCGTTCATCGACGGGGTGGAGCGCCACGCCGGCTGGTCGGCACTCGACCGGGCATGGATCGGGCCCGAGAATCTGCCGACCCTGGCGGAGATCGACAATCCCGTGCTCTGGCTCGAACGCGTGGGTTGACATGGAGGCGACGGACCGGGTGCTCGCGGCGGTTCGGGCGTCGCTCCCGGCCGGCCCGTTGCTCGTTGCGCTGAGCGGCGGTGCCGATTCTGCCGTCGCCGCATGGGCTTGTCTCGAGGTGGCCGGAGAGGACAGGGTTCGTCTGGTCCACGTCGATCACGGTCTCGCAGACTCCGAGACGATGCGAGCCGCAGCCAACCTCGTCGCACACGCGCTCGGGATGAAGCTCCGAGTCGTCGCCGTACAGCTCCCGGCCTCGAGTGCCGAGGAGACACACGCCCGAGTGGCCCGGATGGCTGCGCTCGATCAGGTCGTCGGTGACGACGAGTGGATCGTTACCGGGCATCACAGTGACGACGCTGCGGAGACCGTGTTCGGAAACCTCCTGCGCGGCGCTGGGGCTCTCGGACTGTCCGGAATCGGTGAGCGGCGTGACCGGTACGTGCGCCCGCTCCTGGACGTGTCCTCCGAGACGGTTCGGGCGGCCGCCGATCACCTCCAGCTTCCGTATCGCAACGACCCGGCCAACGTCGACCTGCGGCACCGGCGCAACGTCTTTCGGCATCGGCTACTCCCGCACATCGAGGCGGAGCTGGGTCGCGATGTACGCGGAGCCCTGCAGCGCACGGCTCGGATCCTGAGTTCTGACGACGCGTACCTCGAAGCGCAAGCCGACCAGGTGCCGATCCGGATCGACTCCGGCGCGGCGCTCCTGCCTGCGCCGCTGCTGACCTCATTGCCGCGACCCGTCGCCAGCCGCGCCATTCGTCGGGCCATCCGAATGGTGCGGCCGCCGTATCCCGGCTCCGCTGCGGAAGTGGCCTCGATCGTCGACGTGGCGACGGCCGGCGGCCGTCGCCAATTGCTATCGGGGTGGTTCGTGGTGCGAGAAGGAGTCGAGGTCGCCATTGCGCCGGCGCTCGAGTTGGCGCCGGTGTCCGCAGTCGATCTGCCCGTTCCGGGTTCGATCGTGTTCGGTTACGGGCATCACATCGAAGCGCAACTCGTGCAGGGCGTTCCCGGGCCCGCCCTCCATCGGCGGGATCGGGCGTGGCTCGACGCGGCGGCACTGGTTGACGGCGCCGAGGTTCGGAGCGCAGCACCGGGCGAGCGCCTCGACGTCGGCAAGGGTTCGAAGACGGTACGTGATGCGCTCGCCGAGGCCGATGTTCCGCTCCGGCACCGGGCCACTTGGCCGGTCGTTGTCACCCGTGGGAGAATCGCGTGGGTGCCGGGGGTGCGGATCGGTGCGTGGGCACGGGCCGCCAACGGTGCCGGATCGGGGATCGTGATGCGCTGGGAAAGGACCGCAGGGTGAAGATCGATCGTGTGCTGATCTCGGAAGAAGAGATCGACGAGAAGCTCGCGGAGATGGGCCGTGCGATATCGCGCGACTATGCCGACAAGAACCTCTTGCTCGTCGGTGTGTTGAAGGGTGCCTTCATGGTCATGGCCGATCTCGCACGCCACATCGACATTCCCGTCGAGTTCGATTTCATGGCCGTGTCCTCGTATGGCGGTACGAAGAAGTCGTCTGGTGTCGTTCGGATCCTCAAGGACCTCGACGAGGAGATCTCGGGACGGCACGTACTGATCGTCGAGGACATCCTCGATACGGGGCTGACGCTGCACTACCTCATTCGCAACCTCCAGGTGCGCCAACCCGCCTCGCTTGCCCTCGCTGCCTTGCTGATCAAGGACGACGTCGAGCGGCCGGATCTCGACGTCAAGTACGAGGGCTTCCACATTCCTCCCGAGTTCGTGGTCGGCTACGGCCTCGACTACGAGGAGAAGCTCAGGAATCTCCCGTACATCGGGGTGATGGTGGCGGACGACGAAGCCGAGGACGCATAGCGTCTTCGTCGGTCTCAGGTCCCAGGTCTCAGGTCCCAGGTCTCAGGTCTCGAGTCCCGATCGGCGCGTGGTGCACGGGTGTCTCGACTGACGACTGATGACTGACGACCGCCTACGGCGGAGCGCAGCTCCGGCGTAGGCCTCAAAATCGCATATGATGAACCGCACTACCGGGCCGAATCGCTAACGGAGCGCTTTGGTTCAACCGACAAGGAGCAGCGTGAGCCGCACCGCCCGCACAATCTTCGTTTACGTCGCCGTCCTGCTGCTCGTCGTGATGGCGATCCAGGTCTTCGTGGGGGATCCGAACGCCCCGAAGGAGCTGACCGTCGACGAGTTCCAGACACTGCTCGCCGAAGGCGACATCGACCGTGTGCTGGTGAAGGAGCAATCGAACCAGCTCGAAGGTGAGTTCGTGCCCGGTGCGGTGCCCGATTCGGGTGAAGAGACGTTCGTCGTCGGCTACCCAGGGGAGTTCGAAGACGAACTCACCCAGCAGATCCTCGATGCAGGGATCGCACTCGAGTCCGACTCCGAGCGTCCCTCTGCCATTGTCTCGTTCTTCTTCTCGATCTTCCCCTACATCCTGCTGTTCGGGATCTTCATCTTCATCTTCATGCAGCTGCAGGGCGGCGGAAACCGTGTGATGCAGTTCGGCAAAGCCAAGGCCAAACAGGTCACCAAGGACCAGCCGAAGGTGACCTTCAAGGACGTGGCGGGTGCAGAAGAGGCCGTCGAGGAGCTCCACGAGATCAAGGAGTTTCTTGCAAGTCCCGGCAAGTTCCGGGCACTCGGCGCCAAGATCCCCAAGGGCGTGTTGCTCTTTGGGCCGCCGGGTACCGGCAAGACGCTGCTGGCTCGCGCCGTGGCCGGTGAGGCCGGCGTCCCGTTCTTCTCGATCTCCGGCTCCGACTTCGTGGAGATGTTCGTCGGTGTCGGCGCCAGCCGGGTTCGTGACCTCTTCGAGCAAGCGAAGGCAAACGCTCCGGCCATCATCTTCATCGACGAGATCGACGCCGTCGGGCGCCATCGTGGCGCTGGGCTCGGCGGTGGTCACGACGAGCGGGAGCAGACGCTCAACCAGCTGCTCGTGGAGCTCGACGGGTTCGACGTCAAGACCGGCGTCATCGTCATCGCAGCAACCAACCGGCCCGACATCCTCGATCCGGCCCTGCTGCGCCCCGGACGCTTCGATCGTCAGATCGTCGTCGACCGCCCCGATCTGAAGGGCCGCGAGGCCATTCTCGGCGTTCACTCCAAAGGCAAGCCGTTGGGTGAGGGAATCAAGCTCGATGTGCTCGCACGTCAGACGCCGGGCTTCACAGGGGCCGATCTCGCCAACCTCATCAACGAGGCGGCGCTCCTCGCCGCACGCCGTGATCTCGACGAGATCTCGATGGGGGAACTCGAAGAGGCGATCGAGCGAGTCATCGCCGGCCCGGAGCGCAAGAGCAAGGTCATGACCGAGGACGACAAACGGGTCACGGCCTTCCACGAAGGCGGCCATGCGCTGGTCGGGTTTGCACTCCCGAACGCCGATCCCATCCACAAGGTCACGATCATTCCGCGGGGCCGGGCCGGTGGTTACACGATGGCGCTGCCGGTCGAGGACAAGATGTACATGCGACGCAGCGAGCTGGTCGATCAGCTCGCCATGCTGCTCGGTGGCCGTACCGCTGAGGAGATGATCTTCGTGGACCCGACGACGGGTGCATCGAACGACATCGACAAAGCGACGAACCTGGCCCGGCGGATGGTGATGGAGTGGGGCATGAGCGACCGTCTCGGACCACTTCGTTACGGCTCCCCTGAGGGCGAGGTCTTCCTCGGCAGGGACTACTCCCGGTCGAACGACATGTCGGATGACGTTGCGTCTGCCGTCGACGAGGAGATTCGGAAGCTGATCACGCAGGCGCATGAAGAGGCGCGGCAGATCCTGACCGCCCATCGCGACGCCCTGGAACGGCTCGCGGACGTGTTGATGGACCAAGAGACCGTCGACGCCGCGGAGCTGAAGGACATCTTCTACGACGTGCCGAAGTGGGAGCACACGGAGACCGGTGCGCTTCGGATCCGGGCGCCCCAAGCTGCCCCCGTCCGTGAAGGTCTGCGCGCGTCGTCGTCCCAGCGCTCCGACGATCCGGCACCGGCCTCACCCTGACTGCGCCGGTGGCCTGGAGGCCGCGCACCTGGAGACTGCGGTCCCGCAGCCTCGACACCGAGGACCACACGCTCGTCATGGGGATCGTCAACGTCACGCCCGACTCGTTCTCTGATGGTGGTGCGTTCATCAAGGGAGCCGCTGGAGTGGTGGATCACGACGCAGCGATCGCCCACGCGCATGGCCTCATCGGCGATGGTGCCGACCTGATCGATGTGGGTGGGGAATCCACACGGCCTGGAGCGCTCCCGATCGATGACACGGAGGAGATCGAACGCGTGATGCCGGTGGTTTCCGCACTTGCTCAGAGTGGTGTCACCGTCTCGGTCGACACCTCGAAGCCGGCGGTAGCGGAGGCCGCCGTCGAAGCCGGTGCCGAGATCATCAACGACGTCACCGGCCTGCGGAATCCCGACATGGTTCGTGTCGCTGCGGAGACGGGAGCCGGTGTGGTGATCATGCACATGCAAGGGGTGCCGCGTACGATGCAGGCCGATCCGACATACGGCGACGTGGTGGCCGACGTGCGGCGCTACCTCGTCGACCGTGCAGAGATGGCGACGGATGCGGGCGTCGCTCGCGACCGGATCTGTATCGATCCCGGCATCGGCTTCGGCAAGACCTTCGACCACAACCTGCAGCTGCTCCATGACTTGAAGGCGCTCACGGCCACGCCGTACCCGGTGCTCGTGGGTACCTCTCGCAAACGATTCCTGGGTGCCGTGTTGGATGCCGGCGCTGGTGAGAGGAAACCGGCGCAACGCGACGGGGCGACGGCGGCAACCAGCGCCCTCGCCGCTGCTGCCGGGGTCAGTGTGGTTCGGGTCCACAACGTTGCCGCATCCGTCGAGAGCACCCGGATTGCAGACGCTATCGTGCGCTCCGCATTGCGCCAGACCTGAGGGAGTGGGAAACAACGTGGCCGGTCTCGAACCTCGCGGCTTCAAATGGGTGATCGCCGGGCGCCTCGCGGTGTCCGAGCGGATCGGTGGCTATGGCTTTCAGCACCGCCGCGTGCGCCGCGAGGAGGAAATCATCTGGCTCACCGAGCAGGGCGTCAACGTCGTCCTGTCGTTCCTCCCCGGCGGTCAGAATCAAGCGGCCTACACCGACGCCGGTTTCCGGTTCTTCACCTACGCCATCGAAGAAGAACTCGAGGACGAGCACGTCACGGAGATCTTCGCCCTCATGGACGAGGCGCTCGAACCCCGCGGGTCGTCGCTGCTCGTCCATCGGGACCTGATCGATGACACCGTGGTCGGCCTGCTCGGTGGGTATCTGGTCCATGCCGGACTGATCGAAGATCCGATCGTGGCCACGTCGGTGATCCAAGAGATTGCCGGCAAGGCGCTCGGGCCCGAAGGGCGACGGCTGATCCCGTCTGGGCCCTGACGTGACTCGTGCCGCCATCGCCCTCGGGTCGAACCTGGGTGACCGGCTCGGCCATCTCGAAGCCGCCAACGAAGCGCTCGAGTCGGTCGGCCGCGTTGTGGCGACGTCGCCGATCTACGAAACCGCACCGATCGGCGGACCCGAGCAAGGCTCCTACCTCAACGCAGTGACGGTGATCGATACCGAGCTCGCACCACGAGCGCTCCTCGACGGCCTGCTCGACATCGAGCGCAGCCGAGACCGCGAGCGTACGGAGCAATGGGCGCCGCGCACGCTGGACCTCGATCTGCTGCTGTACGGGCAGGAGACCGTCGACGAACCCGGACTCACGGTTCCCCACCCGCGCATGGTGGAGCGCCGGTTCGTGCTCGATCCGTTGCTCGACGTGTGGCCGGACGCTGCCCTCCCGGACGGAACGGCCCTGCAAGGCTTCCGTGAAGGTGTCGCCGATCAAACGGTGGAGCGCTTCATTGACGAATCAGGCTTCAAGCCGTGGACGGCCCTCGCCGTCTTCCTCATCTTCAACATCGCCGCAGTAATCATCTGGCGGATCATTCTCCTCTTCTGAGAGAGCGGGGCTCGGTGGGTGCCTGTGCTCCTGCCGAGCCGGTAGCAAGTCCCAGGTCCCAGGTCTCAGGTCCCAGGTCCCAAGTCCCAGGTCCCAAGTCCCAAGTCCCAGGTATCGGGTCCGAAGCAACCCGAAGTTGGCTTCCAGAGACGCTTCGTCGGCTACGGGACGCTGGGGGCGCAGCGGTAGTCTCATTCCGAATGTTCACGCTGGGTACTCGGTACTGGGTACTCGGTACTGAGTACTGCGAGCGAAGCGAGCTATGAATCTCACCATTGTTGGCCCGGGTCGGGCTGGGATGTCGCTGGCGTTGGCTGCGGCTGCCGCCGGACACGCCGTCGTCGGTATCTTGGCCCGGACTGCGGAAGCTGCGGAGCAACCGGCCGGCTCGGTCGGGGCCGCAGCACTCGCGATTGGCGACGAGCTCCCGCCCAGCGATCTCGTCGTGCTCGCCGTACGCGATGACGCGATCACCGCAGTCGCGGCCGCCCTCGCCGGCACCGTCGCTCGATGCCGTGCTGCGGTACACGTATCGGGTCTCGCTCCGGTCTCCGCCCTCGATCCGCTCGCCGACTCGGATCTCTCCGTCGGTTCGTTCCACCCACTGCAGACGTTGCCGACGCCGGAGGCCGGCGCGACCCGTCTCGCCGGATCATGGATCGGGATCACGACCGACATTCCGGCCTTGAAGGAACGGCTCGAATCGTTGGCTCGTTCGATGGGGGCGCACCCCTTCGCGCTTCCCGATGAGGCAAAGGCTACGTATCACGCTGGTGCCGCCGCCGCCGCCAACTTTCCGTTGGCGGCGCTCGCCATGGCGTCGGATCTCTTCGAGCAGGCCGGCGTTCCTTGGGAGGCTGCCCGTCCACTGGTCGAAGCGGTCATTGCCAACGCATTCGAACTCGGGCCGCGTGCGGCGCTCACGGGACCAGTCGCACGAGGCGATGTCGCCACGGTGAAGGGTCAGTTTGACGCCGTGTACCGGGACACGCCCGAGTGGCGGGCAACCTACGCCGCATTCGTGCAGATCCTCGCCCGCCTTGCCGGGAGAGTCGACTCGTTCGACGACGTCATCGAGCAGTGGCGCGTTCCGCAGGAGGAGCGGTGATGGAGATCGTCGCGACGTTCGCGGAGGCGCGCGGTCGCAATGGGCGCATCGGGCTCGTCCCCACGATGGGGTTCCTGCACGAAGGGCATGTCTCCCTGATCGAAGCTGCCCGTTCCGAATGCGACGTGGTGATCATGACGCTCTTCGTCAATCCGCTCCAGTTCGAGGAGCGAGTCGATCTGGATCGGTATCCCCGCGACCTGGAAAGGGACGCCGCAATCGCAGAGTCGGCCGGTGTCGATGTCATCGTGGCCCCCTCCGTCGAGGAGATGTATCCGGTGTGGCCACCCGCCACGGTGGTGCAGGTTCCCGGATTGGCCGACATCATGGAGGGAGCGCACCGCCCCGGCCACTTCGACGGCGTCGCCACGGTCGTTGCCAAGCTGTTCGCCGGTGCCCAGGCGAATCGGGCGTACTTCGGGCGTAAGGACGCACAGCAGTTGGCGGTTGTACGGGCGATGGCTCGAGATCTGTCGTTTCCGATCGAGGTGCGGGGCATGCCGATCCTGCGCGAGTCTGATGGCCTGGCGCTGTCCTCCAGGAATGTGTTCCTCGAGCCCGACCGGCGCGCTGCGGCGCTGTCGCTGAACATGGGCCTGATGGCCGCGGCGGACGCCGTCGAAGCAGGCGAGAGAGACGCGAAGCAGGTCGCTTCCTTGGCGTGGGACCGGATGGACCAAACGCCCGGTGTCGAACCGGAGTACGCCGAGGTGGCGAGCCAGGATGACGTCGTCTCGCAGGACTCCCTGAACGAGCCGACCTTCCTCGCCGTCGCTGCTCGCGTCGGCGACGTCCGCCTCATCGACAACGTGCACTTCGACGTCATCGACGGCGAGGTCGTCGCCGACCGCGGCACCCGCCTGCAACATCAAAGCATCCTGTACGAAGGAGGTCATTGATGGGCCCCGGACGCGTTGCCCTGACAAGGTGGGACGCATCTCAGTACTCAGTACTCAGTACTCAGTACTCCGCCGCCGAAGGCGGCGGCCAATGATCCTCTGCATCGACATCGGGAACACCAACACCGTCGCTGCGCTGTATGTCGACGGTGCCATGGTGGATCACTGGCGGCTTCACACCGACCGGCGACGTACGTCCGACGAGACCCGGCTGTGGTTGCGCAGCCTGCTCGAGATGGAGGGGCACGACCCTGACGACCTGGACGGTGTGGCGTTGTCGAGCGTCGTGCCCTCGGTGACGGCGCGCTTTCGGCAGGTGGGGGACCGCCTCACCAATGGGCGGGTCGTCGTCGTCGAGCCGGGGGTCAAGACCGGGATGTCGATTCTGATCGACAACCCCCGCGAAGTCGGCGCGGATCGCGTCGTCAATGCCCTTGCCGCCCGCGAGCGGTACGGAGCTCCCGTTGTTGTCGTCGACTTCGGCACGTCGACGAACTTCGATGTCGTCGGACCCGACGGCGCCTACCTGGGTGGCGCGATTGCCCCAGGATTGATCGTTGCGACCGAGGCGCTCACGGCACGGGCGGCGGCGTTGCGTAACGTCGAGTTCTTCCCGCCCCGTTCGCCCATCGGCAAGGGAACGGTCGAGGCGATCCAGTCGGGTGCGCTGTACGGCCACGCCGGTCTGGTGGACGGGATCATGGAGCGGATCGCAGCAGAGATCGACGGCGAGGTCACCCGCGTCGCAACCGGCGGGTTGGCGCCTACCATCGTGCCGCACTGCCGCAGCGTCGACACGATCGACGAGTTCCTCACGCTCGATGGGCTGCGAATGATCTTCGAGATGAATCACAACAACGGATGAACGACCAACCCGACCACGAGAGCACGGACGAAGGTGGCCACGACCTACCGCTCGCCGACCACCCGCTGACGGCCGGTCGGCTCGCCCAGCATCAGGCCCGGGTTGCTGAAGGCGCCTACCCGTACCGGTACGAGCGCACCGCTACGGCGTCGGCGCTCCACGATCGGTACGGCGAGCTGGACTCTGCGGTCGAAACCGAAGACGTGGTGTCCGTCGCCGGGCGGGTGATGTTGCTGCGGTCGTTCGGCAAGCTCGTGTTCGTCACGCTCCAGGACGCCACCGGGCGTATCCAACTCTTCATCGACCGCCGTTCTCTCGGCGACGATGCGTTCGCCGCCTTGAGCGATGTCGACCTCGGTGATTGGCTGGGGGCGACGGGGACCGTCATGACGACCAAGAAGGGCGAGTTGTCCGTCAAGGTCGCCGACTTCGAGCTGCTTCAGAAGAGTCTCCGTCCGCTTCCCGACAAATGGCACGGTTTGCAGGACATCGAGCTGCGGAGCCGTCGCCGCTACGTCGACCTGATCGTCAACGAGGATGCCAGGGAGACGGCCCTCGCCCGGGCGGCCATCGTGTCCGAGCTGCGCCGCCAGTTCGAGGATCGGGGCTATATCGAGGTCGAGACGCCCGTGCTGCTCGCTGAGGCGACCGGTGCGCTGGCCCGTCCGTTCCAGACGCACCATCACGCGCTCGGCCAGGACATGTATCTGCGGATCGCGACCGAGTTGTTCCTGAAGCGCCTCGTCGTCGGCGGGATCGAGCGCGTCTTCGAAATCGGCCGCATCTTCCGCAACGAAGGCATCGACTCGACACACAACCCTGAGTTCACGATGCTCGAGTCCTACGAGGCATTCGCCGACTACGGCGACATTGCCACAATGGTCGAGACGATCGTCTCCGCCCTCGCAGAGAAGACCAATGGCTCGACTCGGATCCAGTACGAGGGGCGCGATCTCGACCTGACGCCGCCATTCCGGCGGGCCCGCATGGTCGACCTCGTTGCCGAAGCCGTGGGTCGGCCGGTGGAGTTCGATCAGCCGCTGGATGAGGTCGTCCAGCTGGTCCGCGGGTACGGCATCGAGCCCGAGCCGCACTGGGGCCACGGCAAGCTCATCGAGGAGTTGTTCGACGAACTCGTTGCGGATGAGATCTGGGAGCCGACCTACGTCATGGATCATCCCAAGGAGATCTCGCCCCTGGCGAGAGAACATCGGGACGATCCCGACCTCACCGAGCGGTGGGAGCTGTTCATCGCCGGCGCCGAGTACGCCAATGCATTCTCCGAGCTCAACGACCCGCTCGATCAGCGGCGCCGGTTCGAGGCGCAAGCCGCGGCGAGAGCCGGCGGCGACGCCGAAGCCCACCCGATCGACGAGGACTACCTACTGGCGCTCGAGTACGGCCTTCCCCCGACCGGCGGGCTCGGGATCGGCGTCGATCGCCTGGTCATGTTGCTCACGAACCAGCATCACATACGTGAAGTGATCTTGTTTCCGACCTTGCGGACGCAAGCTTGAGTCCCAGGTCCAAGGTCTCGATCCCAGGTCTTGTCGGCGTGCGGTCGGTAGATTGACCGCACGAGTTCGACGGGGACCAACGATCTGGAGGGGGAACCAATGAAGGCAGTGATCGTCGGTGGGGGTGCCGGAGGGCTGCTCACGGGCCTGCTGCTTGCGCGTGACGGACACGACGTGACGGTTCTCGAGCGCGATCCTGAACGCCCACCCAGCGATCGAGAAGCGGCCTGGGATTCATGGACCCGCACCGGCATCTCCCAGATCCGGCAGCCGCACGGATTCATCGGTCGAACCCGCCGCATCCTCATGGACGAGCTCCCGGACCTGTGGGACGACATGCAGGGATCGGACGCATATCGTGTTGATCTCCGGCGTTTCGCCCCCGACCCTGCGGCCCTCAACGATCAGGACGAGCGACTTCAGGTCGAGGTCATGCGCCGGACGACGTTCGACCGACTGCTCGGCCTCCGGGCGGAAGCCGAATCCAACCTGACCGTGCTGCGCGGCGTAGTGGTGACCGGGCTCAACGCAACCAACGGCTCGAGTGTGCCTACGGTCACCGGGGTGAGCACCGAGGCTCATGGACACGTCTCGGCCGATCTCGTCATCGACTCGGGTGGACGCCGGACGGCTTCGCCCAAATGGCTGGCCGAGTTGGGTGTGCCGGTCGAGCAATGGAGCGAGACTGACGGCTTCACCTATCACTCGATGTGGTTTCGGACCCACGACGGGTCCTATCCGCCTGATCTCGCCGGCTTCTTCGGTGGCTCGGCGCCCGGCCTCGTTTCCCTGCTGTTTGCCGGCGACACCGGCGTCTTTGGGGTGGCGATGGTGGGCCTCGGCAGCGACAAGCCGCTCCGGAAGCTGCGCGACCCTGATCGATTCGTCGAGGTGGCCCGCCGCTTCGGTCCCCTGGCCGGGTGGGTCGATCCCGACGTCGCTTCACCGATCACCGAGGTGATGCCGATGGGGGCGATCCAGAACCGCAGCTTGCGCTTCTGGAACGGCGAGGGGCCCAGCGCGTACGGGATCGTCAATGTCGGCGACTCAGTGCTGTCGACCAATCCCAGCCTCGGGCGCGGGATCGCAATCGCTCTGGTCGGCGCCGTCGAACTCCGCACGGTCATACGCGAAGTTGAGGACCCCAAGACGGTGACGACGACTTACGACACGGTCAAGCAGGAGCAGATTGTTCCGTGGCTGTGGGATGCCGTCGAATCCGACCGGGGAATGCGGCTGGCACTCAATACGGCGCTTGGTAGCCCGACCGACGAACCGGAGTCCGATCGCACCCTTCTGTCCCGAGCGTCGTTCCTCGACATGGCATGCTGGCGGCGTTGGGCAGGGGTGAACCAGGTCTTTGAACTGCCGTCGACGTGTCTCGAAGACGAGGAACTCATGGACCGAGCCCGATCCATCGCCGCACAGGCTCCTCCACCCGCCTACAACCTGTCCCGTGAGGAGCTCGAGGCGATCCTGACCTGAGGTGCCCGACCCTGCCAACGGAGAGCGAAGCCGAAACCTGAGACCTGGGACTTGAGACCGGGGACCTCGGACACGCGACCTGACGCCGCCTTCCCACACCGTTCTCCCCGCGATACCGTGGATCCAGGCCCGACTGGAGGTGGCATGGCGGCGATCGCTCCGTACGGATCGTGGGACAGCCCGATCTCGGTATCGATGCTGACGGCGGCCCGGGTAACGCTCGGTCAGCTCTTCACGGACGGCGATCGAGTCCTGTGGACCGAATCTCGTCCCCAGGAAGCGGGACGAACCGCCGTCGTCGAATGCGATGGCTATGGGGATCTGCGCGACCTCACGCCGCCGGGGTTCGACGCACGGACGCGTGTCCACGAATACGGCGGCGGCGCCGTCGCCGTATCGGGCGACCGGGTGATCGCATCGTCGTTCACCGACCAGCGGGTGTATCGGCTCGATGGCGACGCACCGTGGCCGATCACCCCTGAGCCGGACATCCCCGCCGGCGATCGATACGCCGACTTCGCCATTCACGGCGAGGTGGTGATCGCCGTGCGCGAGCGCCACCGCACTGCAGGGGAGCCGAAGGCCGCGATCGTGATGTTCCCGGTCGACGGGTCCGATCGGCCTCGGAAGGTCGTCTCAGGTCGAGACTTCTACTCGACACCGCGCGTTTCTCCCGACGGCGACAAGTTGCTGTGGCTGGAATGGGATCACCCCAACATGCCGTGGGACGGCACGGAACTGTGGGTAGCCGCGCTGGGTCCGGACGGCATCACCGAGCCCGAGCATGTTGCCGGGGGACCGTCGGAATCCATCTTCCAACCCGAATGGTCGCCGGACGGGCAGCTCTTCTACGTCTCGGATCGCACCGGTTGGTGGAACCTCTACCGAATGCAGAACGGAGAGCCGGTCGATGTCTACCCGGCCGAGGCTGAGTTTGGCTGGCCCCAATGGCAGTTCGGGATGCGCCGGTACGGGTTCTTGCCCGGCGGAACCATCACCTGCGTGTACGACGACACGGGGCACCAACATCTCGCGGAACTGCGGAGCCACCTGACGCGTGTTGGCCTCGGACGCGACGCCATCTCGCCGACGATCGCCGTCACCGGCCACACGGTATGGGTCATCGCCGGGAGCGGGACTCGTCCCATGGCGGTGATGCGGTTCGACACGACCACCGGCGTTGCCTCCGAGGTCCGGGCGTCGGAATCCCGCAGCGTCGGTCGCGAGTACACCATCCGGCCCCATCCCATCGAGTTCCCCACGACGGGCGGGGCAACGGCGCACGGATTCTGGTACCCCCCGACCAATCCCAACTTCACGGCACCGGAAGGGGAGCGCCCGCCGTTGGTCGTCTTCAGCCACGGTGGCCCGACCAGCCAGACGATGGGCGCGTTTCGACTCGACATCCAGTTCTGGACGAGTCGAGGCTTTGGCGTCGTCGACGTGAACTACCGGGGATCGACCGGATACGGCCGGACGTACCGCGATGCGTTGAAGGGCAAGTGGGGGATCCTGGACACGGACGACTGTGTCGCCGCAGCTCGATACCTCGCCGACGAGGGACACGTCGATCCCAACAGGCTCGCGATCCGGGGTGGGAGCGCCGGCGGCTACACCACGCTCTGCGCGTTGACGTTCCGGGATGTCTTCCACGCCGGAGCGAGCTACTTCGGCGTATCGGACTGCGCACTGCTCGCCGAGAACACCCACAAGTTCGAGTCGCGGTATCTCGACACGCTCATCGGGCCATACCCAGAGCAGGAGGACCTCTATGCCGAGCGGTCGCCGCTCAACGCGGCCGATCAACTCATGACGCCCGTCATCCTCTTGCAGGGTCTCGACGACAAGGTCGTGCCACCGGAACAGGCAGAACTGATGATCGCCATGCTGGACAAGAATCAGGTGCCGCACGCGTATGTCGCGTTCGAGGGCGAGGGGCACGGGTTCCGCCGAGCGAGGAACATCGAACATGCCGCCGCGGCCGAGCTGTCGTTCTATGCCCGGGTCTTCGGCATCACCCCGGCCGGAGAGATCGAGCCGGTCCCGATCAGGCACGAGGAGTACCTGGACGGCTAGGTCTCTCGAGTCTCAAGTCTCATGTCGCAAGTCTCAGGTAGCGATCCTTTGCGCCCTTCAAGGACTTGAGACCTGGGACCTGAGACCTGGGACTTCTGATCGGGACCTGGGACGGCCGGCTGAAGGGCCCACCTACCTACACACGCTGAACCACTTCACCTCGCCGTCGACGATGGCGAACTGGGCGTTGTCGGTGAAGGTCTGGCCCATGAAGCCGAACGTGACCTCTGCTCGATAGCCCGTGACGCCTGAGACGATCTCGGTCGGGCCGGTGATCGGACCGCTGAGCCGGTAGTTCGAGATCTCAACAATCTCACGTTCAACGAATGCTCGACAGAGTTCCTCCCCGCCGACGTCGATCACACGGGGGTGGAGCGAACCGAACAGGAAGTCGGCGTCGTCGGTGTCGGTGGCCGACGCATAGGCAGCGACGAAGGCTTCGATACGAGCTTCGGGTGCAATCGTGGTCGTCGGCGCCAACGTGGTGGTCGTGGTCGAAGGCGGCGGGGGAGCCGAGGTCGCCGGAGGCTGTGTCGTCGGATTTGTCGTCGCGGGAACCGTATCCGGCGTCGTGACTGGGACCGTTTCCGGCGTCGTTTCTGGGACCGTGTCCGGAACCGTCCCGGGTGTGGTCGTGGCCGCCACGGGACCGCCGTCCTCACCGTCGCCGGCCGAGGCGATGAGCCCGACGACGGCGATCACGGCCAGCGCAGCTCCGGCGGCCATCAGGATCAGTCCGAGGCGGCGCCGGTCCATCAGTCGCGAACCATCTTGCCGCGCTTGCGCTCACCGCGTTCGCAGGCTGGGCGGTAGTCGTACATCTCTTGGTGGCGATCCTTGTACTTCTGCAGCTTCTGGATCAGTGGTCGGAGGAACTTCGTGAAGACTTCGCGACCGTTGGTGACCAACTCGGAGTGCTCGAACTGGAACGATGGAGCCGGAAGCGTTTCGACCTTCCGCCCTCTGTAGCCGCCCCGTTCGACCCACTGACCGTCGATGCAGTGCACCTCGATCAGACACGAGTAGACCTGCTTCTCGAGGGGCACCGATGCGGTGACCTGCAGGACGATTGCTTTCCCCGCCGGGAGGGCGCGGAACAGGCGGCCGATCTCGGGCCCATTGAAAGCCATGACGTCTGCCAGCGGCACCTTTGCCTGGATCCCGTCCGCCCAGAACTCGTACCACGCACCCGGTGCGGCTGCCTCCGAGTCGAAGCCTTTCAGCCACTCCTTGGCGTCTTGGGTGTACGCACTGAAGAAGAGTGTGACCTCGGCGTCTTCTTGAATGACGGTGAAGGTCTCCCCGTCGACGACTTTCGTGTACTTGGCGCCTTCGGGACATCCGGGTCGCGATGCCGGCGTGGGAGTCGGCGGCGGCGCCGATGCCGGGCCGGTCGGACCCGTGGGAGGCGCCGGCGGGGCGGGGGGAACGGGCGGTGCCGGGGGCGTCTCGGGTGGCTCCGGCTCCGGCTCAGGGGTCGGAGTCGGTGGTTGCTCGGCTGCGGCCTTCGCCTTCTTCTCGCACTCCTCGAGCGCTTCACGCTTCGCCTCAGCGTCTTTGCATGCAAGGTCGCGCCGTTCCCGCGCCTCATCGCGTGCCTGCTTGGCGGTGTCTCGCGCTTCCTCGGCCCTATCGAGTTCCGTCTCGAGGTCACGCTCCTTGCTGCGCATCTCCCGGTGCTTCTTGCGGTATTCCTCAGGGTCGAAGGCCTTCCGCGACTCCTCCATGAATTGCTCGCTGGTGATGTCTCCGTTCTGCCAGCGTCGATACGCGTCGTTGGCGTAGAAGTCGCCGATGAAGCGATCGCGCTCCGTGATACGGACGCCTCCGGATTCGACCCAGTCACCACCGCCGCCTCGCCATCTCAGCGGCTTCCAGGAGTCGCGCAGCTCCTTCAGCTTGTCTTCGACCCGATCGACATCCGCCTGCGCCTCGGTGAGTTCGGCCTCTCTTGCTGCGAGCTCCTTCTCGGCCTCGTCACATCGGCTCTTTGCCTCTGCATAGGCGCGACGCAACGGCTCGCACGGGTCTTCCACAACGGGCTCGGTCGGCGGTGTCCCGCCGATGGCGGGTGGTCCGCCGCGGAACCAGAACCACCATCCGAGCAGGATCAGGAAGATGGCTACGAGCAGCAGGACGATCCACAACCACAGCAGCCCGGATCCTCCGTCGTCGCTCACGACGACCGCGGGATCGTCGGGCGGAGCCGTTGCGCCCGAAGTGGTCGTCGTGGTGTCCGGCGGTCCGGTTGTCGTGGTTGTGTCGATGACCGTGGTGGTCGTCGTCGGGGCGGGCGCCATCAGGTTCGGATCGAAGACGAGGCCCGGCACGGTGGTCAATGACTCGAGCATGGTCAGATCGTTGGGGTAGGCCGACGCTGCCGTCGTCCCGGGCGTGTACGGGGCCGCGGCATCGGTGACGAACTCGAAGACGCGGAACGACTCGGCACTCGGGAAGTCACCGCCGAAGATCATCGACACGAAGCCGTACGGGCCGATGATCGTGAGCGCATTCGGCTCGGACTCCGAGAAGAACGACCCGGGTCCGCCGAATGTCGTCATCACGGGGTTCTCGTACTTGCCGTCCTGGCAGCGGTTGATGAGGCCGGAGGTGCCGTTCAGGAAGAAATCGTTGAACTGCTCGGGATTGGCGCCGCTCGCTTCGTCCCAGAACGGCCCATCGCCGGAGCGGAAGAACACGCCCCGTTCGCGAATGGTTCCCGCACAGCTCGTCGGATCACCAGGGGCTCGGGTCCGTGCTCCGATGACGAAGACGGGATCGGTGAGCGCCGTAGGGGTATCGGACCCGGAGGCGACCGCCACGATCGGCTCGCCGTTGGGCGCAACCCCGGACCCACCCTCGACGAGCTTGAGGACGGCGAGGCCTGCTTGGCTCGCTTCCCCGAAGGTCTCGTCGGCGCTGCCCGGCCTGCCGGGTAGCGTCGAGACCCCGCCGGGCCGTTCTTCCGTCGTGCCGTCGGCTCCGATAGCGATCAGCCGATCCGGCATGAATCCGAGCGGCACGTCGGACGCACTCGGGTTCACGACCGCAGCGAAAGTCATCTCGATGTCCGCCGTCGCAACCAGATCGTCGCCGTACGTCACCTCGCCCTTGAACGGGTTGTACGGGTCGGCATCCACCATGCGAATGACACCGGGCAAGGCCAAGTCGAAGTCGATCCCGAGTTCGCGCATCGTGTCGTCGTCGGCGGTGACGAACTGGACGGCGATGTTGATGATCGGCGAGGGGGCCTCCGTCTGCGCAGCGGTCGCATCCGACGGCGGGATCGCCCAAACGGCGAGCATCATCGAAACGGCTACGACACCAATCCACGCACGACGCATGTGGAGCCCCCTCCCTCATTGAGCTGGGGCAGACCCTACTGACCGAAGGCCCGACGGTGGGGACTCCTCGAGCCTCGAGCCCGAACGGTTCTCATGGGGCCGTTGTATGACGCGGCAGCCCTTGGTTGGCTTGCAGTGAGGTTGAGCCCCGAGCCTCGAGGAAGGAGGTTGCCGGAACCACCAGCAAGTGCGAATGCTCTCGTGGCTCGTGGCTCGTGGCTCGTGGCTCGTGGCTCGTGGCTCGTGGCTCGTGGCTCGTGGCTCGTGGCTCGTGGCTCGTGGCCGACGACTCAGCTCCGCGCTGCCTCGACGCGGTCGAGGAGGTAGCGGTCGAGATTGGCGAGCACTGGGCTCATGGCCGAATCGGGGATCCGAGACGCTGCCTTCTCCGCGACGCGTAGCCGCTCGCGCGCTTCGTCGAGCACCCGCTCGACGTAGCCCCCGTCGATCGTTGCGGCGATGACTCGGTCGATGTCGACCTGCTCGAACGGCCGGCCGGCTTCCAGAATCGAGCGGACCGATCCGCCATCAGGGCCATGGATCGCGTACAGCACGGGCAGGGTGTAGGTGCCTTCGCCGATGTCGGATCCGGCGGGTTTGCCCAAGAAGTCCTCGTCTGCGATCAGGTCGAGTACGTCGTCGGCCATCTGGAAGACCAGACCCATTTCCCAAGCCCATTCCGAGATCGCCTCGATGACGTCGCGGTCCGCCCCGCCGGTGATGGCGCCCAATCGGGCCGACGTGCGAATGAGACTCGCCGTCTTACCGCCGATCACGCGGAAGTACTCGTCCGGACCGTGCTCGAAGTCGCCCTCGAGCTGGAGCTCGAGGACCTGACCCTCGCACAGGGTGGCGTAGGTCTGCGCAATCAGCGTGACCGCCTCTTCGCCGAGCGGCGCGGCCACTTCCGATGCCTTCGCCAAGAGGAAGTCACCGCCGAGGATGGCGGCGGTGTTGTTCCACTCGAAGTTGACGGACTTCACACCGTGGCGGGTGTTCGCGTTGTCGATCACGTCGTCGTGATACAACGATCCGGCGTGCACCAACTCGACGGCAACGCCCGCTTCGACGGGAGCACCACCGGGCTCGGGTCCGAGCTCGGCGGCGACCTGGGCGAGCAGCGGTCGATACCGTTTCCCGCCGGCGAGGAGAAGGTGTTGCGCAACGGTGGTCAGGAATGGCGTCTGTGCAATCGTGACCTCGAGCAACCGTTCCTCGACGCGAGCCAACCGGTCCCACACCCGTGGGATCGGGACCAACTCACGAAAGACGGGACGGTCGGGCATCACCAGGAGGTTAGTGGGGCACGGAACCGCAACCCGAGGCGGGGCAGGCCAAGTCCCGTGTGCTGTCGGGTGGGGTACGCGGCAGCCGGGCACGCAACATCGCTGAGGTCAGGTCCCAAGTCTCAAGTCTCAAGTCTCAAGTCTCAAGTCTCAAGTCAGAAGGGTTGCCCTCCTCGGAGCAGACGCATGAGGTCTTGGCTGCAACTCGGAACGTGGGACCTGCGACCTGGGACCTGAGACCTCCCGATTTCCCTTACCGTGACGCACCGCCCTGCCGACAAACCAGACACGCCGGCGACGGCGGGAGCGGAGACGGGGTTCGAGACGGCCCCGGGACCGGGGAAACGCCCTCCGGGGATACCCACACCCAAGGGCTATACTCACCGAGGCGCCTGGGGAGACCCTCGCGCCACAAGGTTTTCTAGGGGTGAGACAGTGTTTGAACGGTTTACCGACCGAGCTCGAAGGGTCGTGGTCCTCGCACAAGAGGAAGCACGGCTTCTCAACCACAACTACATCGGCACCGAGCACATCCTCCTCGGTCTGATCCACGAGGGTGAAGGTGTCGCCGCGCGAGGTCTCGAAAGCCTCGGCATCAGCCTCGAGTCCGTACGCTCCCAGGTCGTCGAGATCATCGGTCAGGGCTCACAAGCGCCCTCCGGCCACATCCCGTTCACGCCTCGTGCCAAGAAGGTCCTCGAGCTTTCGTTGCGTGAAGCGCTCCAACTCGGCCACAACTACATCGGCACCGAGCACATCCTCCTCGGGCTCATCCGTGAGGGTGAGGGTGTCGCCGCCCAGGTCCTGCAGAAACTCGGCGCAGAGCTGCACAAGGTCCGTCAGACCGTCATCCAGCTCCTCTCCGGCGTCCAGGGTGAAGAAGCGCCGAGTGGCTCCTCTCCATCGAGCGAACGTTCCAGGGGCAGCTCGAGCGGTGAGTCTTCGTCCGGCGGCTCCACCGTTCTCGATCAGTTCGGCCGAAACCTGACGCAGCTCGCACGCGAGCACAAGCTCGACCCGGTCATCGGTCGATCGAACGAGATCGAGCGTGTCATGCAGGTGCTGTCACGGCGAACGAAGAACAACCCCGTCCTCATCGGTGAACCCGGCGTCGGCAAGACGGCCATCGTCGAAGGGCTCGCCCAACGCATCGTGGATGGAAACGTGCCGGACACGCTCACCAACAAGATGCTCTACACACTCGACCTCGGTGCGCTCGTCGCCGGATCGCGGTATCGCGGCGATTTCGAAGAGCGGTTGAAGAAGGTCCTGAAGGAGATCCGGACCCGCGGTGACATCATCCTCTTCATCGACGAGATCCATACCCTCGTCGGCGCCGGCGCCGCCGAAGGAGCAATCGACGCCGCCAGCATTCTGAAGCCGATGCTCGCTCGCGGCGAGCTCCAGACGGTCGGCGCCACGACGCTCGAGGAGTACCGCAAGTACCTCGAGAAGGACTCTGCCTTGGAGCGCAGGTTCCAGCCGATCCAGGTCGACGAACCCACGGTTGCCGACACGATCAAGATCCTCGAAGGTCTGCGCGACTCGTACGAAGAGCACCACAAGGTTCGCTTCACCGATCAGTCGCTGGTTTCGGCCGCCAACCTGGCCGACCGCTACATCGCCGATCGGTACCTGCCGGACAAGGCGATCGATCTGATCGACGAGGCCGGCAGCCGGATGCGGCTCACCCGCAGCGACCTCCCCGCCGAGGTCAAGGAGATCGACGAGAGAATCGGACAGATCCGGCGTGACAAGCGTGAGGCCATCCAGGCTCAGCAGTACGAGCGTGCTGCTCAACTGCGGGACCAGGAACGCTCGGTCTTGACCGATCGTGGTGAGATCGAGGCCGAAGCGGTCGCTGCCGGCAAGGACTACTCCGCCGTCATTGGCGAGGAAGAGATCGCCGACGTGCTGGCGCAGTGGACCGGCATTCCGGTGCATCGCCTCACCGAAGAGGAGACTGCCAAGCTGCTTCAGATGGAGGACGAGCTGCACAAGCGGATCGTCGGCCAGCATGACGCAATCCAGGCCGTTTCGAAGGCGATCCGCCGAACCCGCGCCGGGCTCAAGGATCCGAAGCGTCCCTCGGGATCTTTCATCTTCCTCGGACCCTCCGGTGTCGGGAAGACCGAGTCTGCCAAAGCGCTCGCCGACTTCTTGTTCGGCGACGAAGCGGCCCTCATCCAGATCGACATGTCGGAGTACATGGAGAAGCACGCCGTCAGCCGGCTCGTCGGCTCACCTCCGGGCTACGTCGGCTACGACGAAGGCGGCCAGCTCACCGAAGCCGTGCGCCGCAAGCCGTTCTCGGTGGTGCTGTTCGACGAGATCGAGAAGGCGCATCCGGACGTCTTCAACATCCTCCTGCAGATCCTCGAAGACGGTCGCCTGACCGACTCGCAAGGTCGCAGCGTCGACTTCAAGAACACGGTCATCATCATGACCTCGAACCTGGG
>JASJAX010000113.1 GCA_030066755.1 Acidimicrobiia bacterium | reverse complement strand
CATCCTGATCCACCGAGCCAGGACCAGTCACCGAAACCACCGCCCCCTCACCACCAAACGTCCCACCGTTGGTCACAAGGTCACCCTCGCTGACAGTCACGGACACGTCGTCAACGGACACCGCAGCCGCCTCCCCGGTCACCGCCACATCCAGCGTCGCGAGGTCGTCATACGTCCCGTCGTCATCGGTTGCTCCGACCGTGATCGTGACATCCTCGACGGAGGTGTACACGTGAGTGACGACGCCTTCGGTTCCCACGGTTTCCGTGGTGCCGTCACCCCAGTCGATCGAGAACTCGGAGATCGTGTCGGCCCCGGGATCGGATGCGCTGATCGAGAGCGAGTACTCCTCGCCGATGCCGATCACGGCGGGCCCGGTGAGCATGACCTCCGGTACGACGTTGTCGACGTTGAGGGTGAAACTGACCTCGTCGTCACCGAGCGGACCCGTCGCCTGAATCGTGACCGGCTCGCTGTCATCCGGACCATCCGATGTATCAAACGACCACTGCCACGTGCCATCCGGCTCCTGAGTCACACCGCCGGGCCCAGCAATCACCGCAACAACCACATCCCCGGAACCACCGAACGTGCCACTGTTGACCGCCGTGTCGCCCTCGTCCACCGTCACCAATGGCGCATCAACCGTCACCGAGGTCGGCTCACCAGTGACCGTGACCGGCAGAGACGCTGCGTCGTCGTATACGCCGTCCTCGTCCACGGCGCTCACAGACACGGTGAAGTCGCCAATGTCGCCATACACATGCGACACCACACCCTCGGTCGGAATCGTGTCGCTGCTGCCGTCGCCCCACTCGATCAAGAACTCCGTGATCGTGTCATCACCCGGATCAACCGACGACACCGACAGCTCATACTCCTCATCAAACGCAACACTCGCCGGACCAACCAACAACACCACCGGCGCCACGTTGTCGACCGTGAGCATGAAGTTCACACTCGTCGAGCTCCCCAACGCATCAACGTTGATCGTCACCATCTGCGACTCGTCCGGCCCATCCACCGTCAGGTACGACCACGACCACGTCCCGGTGTCATCATCCTGATCCACCGAGCCAGGACCAGTCACCGAAACCACCGCCCCCTCACCACCAAACGTCCCACCGTTGGTCGCAAGGTCACCCTCGCTGACAGTGACGGACACGTTGTCAACGGACACCGCAGCCGGTTCGCCTTCGACGGTCACCGTTGCCGCACCGGCTTCGATGAACGTGCCATCCTCGTCGGTCACGTCGATGGTGATCTCCTGGTCACCGAGGGTCGAGTAGACGTGCATCAGCGGTGCGAGCGTGTTGACCGTGTCGCTCGTGCCATCACCCCAGTGGACGACGTACTCGAATGCGCTGTCGTCACCAGGATCAGTCACCGGCCCGATGTCGAGGACGTACTGTCCGCCGAGTTCGACCGTGGCGTCGCCCTCGGCGGCGATCTCCGGAGCGACGTTGGTCGCCGTGAACGTCTCCACGGCCGGAAGACTGTCGACGCCGTTCTCGGAGACGACGAGCGTGACCTCGTACGGACCATCGTCGTCGGCAACGAAGCCGAACGACGGACCCGACCCGGTCGCAACCAGTACCCCGTCGCGCTCAGCGGTCCAGCTGTACAGCGGGCTCGTGGCGTCGGTCGTCGACGTGAAGGCCAGCGCAGTTCCTTCCGGCACGCTGCCAACGTCCTCATTGATGGTGGCGCTCGGCGCATCGATCACGGAGTAGGCAATGGAGCGTTGGCTGTCGTTGCCGAGGACGTCGCTCGCCGATGCGAGGAAACTGAAGTCACCTGCGACGCCCGTGTTGAGCGTGCCGGTCGTCGGCGTGCACGTCGCCACACCCGCCCCACCGTCTGAACAGTCCACGACGATCGGCACAACGTCGCCGACGAGGTAGGTGGCGCCCTCGTTCGGCGAGCTGATGGACGGTCCGGTCCCGTCGATTTGGATCGTGATCTCCTCGACGAGACCGCTGGAGAAGATGCGGAGTACGTGGGGACCTTCGCCGGTGACCGGGATGCCGTTGATCGGGTCGTACGGGGTGAAGCCGCCACCGTCGAGCTGGTACTCGAGGATCCCGACGCCCTGGTTGAGCGTGACCGTGACGGGACCCTGATACCACCCATCGACCAGCGGCGACCCGGAGACCGCGGCAATGAGCGTCGAAGCTGCCGGCGGCACCGGATCGTTGTCGGCGAGGTGCAACGCTCCCTTGTTCGGGTGAACGCCGACGTTGCCGGCGCCGTCGACGGCCTGGGGGTAGAACTCCTGCAGTCCGCTTGCCGGGGCGCTCCCCGTCCACACACCGTTGCCCTGGTTCGCGAGCTGGGCGGTGTCCCACACGCCGTCGGAGCCCTCCGTCTTGAAGAGGACGAGCACCTGGACGACGTCGGTCGGCTCCGTCACGACCTCGAAGTTCACCGATGTCCCGAGATCGGTGCCCGTGGACCGACGGATGATCGGCGGATCGAAGTCAGGGTCGCCCTCGTCGCTGTAGAAGACCTTGGCCTGGATGTTGGTGAACAGACGTTGGATACCGATCGTCGGGTTCGCCTCATTGGAACGGAACTGGCCGGGCACGAGCACGAGCTGATCGCGCAACCCGGTGACCGACAGGTAGCGGTTCACGGCTTGGATCACCGACGGGAAGATGCCGGGGCGAACAGGCTCGGGCTCGTTGGAGCCGAGTTCGATCACCGGGCGGGAGACTGAAGGATCGAATCCGGCGGTGTCGGTGGAGGTCAATCCGGTGATCAATGCCCCGCGAGCAACGAGACCGCCGCCCTGGGTCACATCGACCTCGATTCGTGGCTGGATCGGCCGGTACGGCGACGCCTGGGTGCGGTCTCGACTGCCCGGCTCCGAGTAGACGTAGAAGTCGCCCCGACTGCCCGTACGCAGCTGCAACTGGCCGGGCAGGTCGATGGTGTCGATCTCGGCGGCGATCAGACCCGTGGTCCCGTCGACGGTCGTGTCGATCGGATCGGCCAACGCAGCGGCGTCGCCGAGGCCACCGACCTTGTAGAACGGCAGGCCGTAGAACGTTGCGATGTGCACGACCTTGTCGTCGTAGGGACCGTAGGTGAGCCCACCGGCGATGTATTGGTGCCTGGCCAGGTTGAGGGCCTTACCCACGGTCACCGGCCCGTCGAGATTGCCGGCGAAGTTGGCCATCAGCGTCTCCGAAAGCGCAACCACGTCGGTGTCGCCGTATCCGTAGCCGGTGTTCCCGACGAACACGCCGCCTTGGCGGGCGATTGTCTGCGCCCAGTCCTCGGCGATCGGGAGGGTCTGGCCCGTGCCACCGTCCCCGACCTGGAAGTCGGACGCCTGGAAGCCGGAGTGGCATCCCATCGAGAAGACGATGTCCCGGAAGAACGGATCCGACCCGTCATCGAGGTCGTCGGCGTCGATGAGCCCGCCGCCCGTCAAGTCGGCCGGTTCTGCTCGTTGGTGATCGAAGTGGGCGTTGAACGAAACGATCGTGTACGCCTGAGCCAGCAGAACCGTGGTGAGATCGATCGCAGTCCACGTGTCGCTGATGAGATCGGCGAAGACATTGCGGGTGGCCCCGCTGATGTCATCGACGACGGCGTCGTTGAGCTCGTCTTCGACGGCCTCGGCTCCGTCGATCAGGAAGTCGTAGCCGCTGACGAAGGCACTCGACGTGGTGCTCGGATCGAGCAGACCGTTGAAGATCGTGAAGTTGGCGAGCGCCTGCAGGATGTCTGGGCCGGACTCGACGAGACGCCCGAGCGCAACCTCGGACACGTAGATCTCCCGCCCGTCCTGAGTGAGGAGCGGGTTCGGGTCGCCGTACGGCTCGTCCGACAGGAGGAATCCCGCCGCGAGCGCTGCCGTCTGTGGCGTGATGAGCCCGTTCAGCCCCGTGCCGTAGCCGCTCTCGTTGGCGATCTCGGTTGCGTCCGGCAGACGGAACTGCGGAAGCTGATCGTCGCCGCCGACGAAGACGACGTATTCGATGCCGGGATTGGTCGCCCGGTACGTGTCGACGACCGAGGCAACCGCACTCGCCACGGCATTGGCGTTGTCGATGGAGCAGTATGCCGCGGCCGAACTCACCCACGTCTGGGTCGCAGCCTGGACTGCGGCATCGCCGTCCACCTCGATCACCGCCGCCTCGACGCCGAGGTCGCCGAGATTGGCGAAGCCGTCGAGTGCCGTGAGGATCGCCGCAGCGTCGGCCGGGTAGACCCCTTCGAGCAGCCCGCGGTGGACGAGGAACAGCGTGTTGACCGTCGCCCCCAGTGGACCGACCGGCAGTTGCCCCTGGGCCCCGAGCACCGGCGGCTGACTGGAGCAGGCATCGGCCCCGGCCGGTGGCGCCACCTGCGGCAACAAGGTGTACGGGTTGCGGCTCGTCGCGCCGTTGTAGCCGGTCACTTGGACGATGTAGTCGCCGCCGACGGCAAGCGGGTCGGTGATGATCGTTTCATCGTCGGTGCCACGCTGTGCTGAGATCGCAACAACGTCACGCCCCGGTTCGAGGGGGATGTCGTTGGCCGATCCAGGATCGCCGGCGCCGGCGGCAAGCGCATCGAGACCGGTGTCGGTGACCGAGTTGACCCGCCGTTCCGGGTCACCGCGCAGCGGCGGAGCGTCCGGTCCATACAGCACCAGATCGAGGTCGATGTCGAGGTTTCCGAGCGACAGGTTGATGATCGATCCGGCGAGCACGCTGGGGAGCAGGAAGAAGTCGCCCTCCTCCGAGCTGCCGATGTGGGACAGGTAGATCGTGTCGCTGCCGAGCTGCACGGCAGCAGCCGGCGTGTCGTTGTTCGGAAAGGCCTCGGTGACCGTCAAGTCGTCGCCCTGTGTATCGAAGGCGCCGTTTGCCGGCAGGATCGCGGAGACGGCGACTCCCGTAGGCCCGACCGTGAGACTGGAGACCGCGTCGAAGTCGAAGAGGATGTCAAACTCCTGCCCGAAGATGTCCCAGGTGAGGACATCGCCCAGTGGGTCGGTGGTGATGAAGGGCTCGATTTGGTCGATCGTCTCGTCGCCGAGATCGAATACCGCCGATCCCGGGACGTACGCAAAGCCCGGCGGGAGCGTGACGTCGAGCACGATGTCCGTCGGCTCGAACACGTCGAACAACGCCACATCGCCGAAGAAGGTGGTCACCTCAGGCGGAGCCGCAAACGTCGCGAGCTCCGACGCATCGAGGTCGACCTGCTGCCACGGGTACTCCTCGGGTGGGATGAGGAAGGCGATCAGGTCGGCGACGGTGGCTGTATCCGGCAGGCCCTGGAGCACGTCGGCGACCGTGAGCCCGCCAAGGAGTCCGGCGTCGAACAGCGCCTGCAGCAGTTGGCCGTAGGTGCCGATCCAGAGCGACGGCGGGATGTCGCCGACGAGCGTCCCCGGCGGGATCGCATCACAATCGAATGCCGCCGGGTCCGAGCAGTCGATGATGAGCTGGATGGAGCCCACCGGGATCGAGTTGACGGGGATCGAGCTCACCGGGATCGACGCCACCGGAGTACCGACAGTGAAGATGGAGTTGATCGGGATCGAGTTGATCGGGGTGGCGGTCAACAGGATCGAGTTGATCGGCGTCCCGGCGACGTAGATCGAGTTGACCGGGATGGACGCAACCGGGATCGAGTTCACCGGGATCGAGTTGATCGGAATCGAGTTCACCGGGATCGAATTGACTGGGATCGAGTTCACCGGCGTTGAACGCAGCGCCAATGAGAGCAGGCTCTCGTCGTCGGCGAACGTGGTCGCATCGGCCGGCAGGCCGAGTGCCGCACGGCACGCTACGAGGTCGGCCACTCCGCCCGTCTCGAAACCGAGTGCGAGACACCACGCCGCGAGGTGGTCCGTGTTTGTGGGGTCGCCCGGATCCTGGGGCTGGATGCTGTTGACCGGAATCGAGTTGACCGGCGTTGCCCCGAGCACGATGGACGAGATGGGGATCGATGCGACGGGCGTCGCAGCCAGCGTCAGCGTGCCGAAGTCGATGTCGCGCGCTTCGAGGGCGGCGAGAACTGCGGCGTTGTTGAGGGCATCGCCGAGCGTGTAGAGATGCACCGGACCGTCGAGCGAAGTGCCGGCGAGCACGGGCTCCCACCCACCTTCGATCGGTACGTCGATGAGCAAGATCGAGTCGAGTGCCGGACCGATCGATGCGACCGGAATCGATGCGACGGGGATCGAGTTCACCGGGATCGAGTTGATCGGGGTCGATTCGACTTCGATGTCTCCGACGGGAGTCCCCGCAATGACGTCGGCGTTCGAATCGGTCAGCGCCGACGAGGGGATGTTCTCGATCGGAACTGCCGACGCTCCGACGGGAGTTGTGTCACCGCCGTCGATGAAGACCTGAACCGATGCAGTCGAGGGCGCAAACGAGGACTCGAACGCTCCGATGTCGGATGCGATATCGAGATACGGCCGGTCAAAGAAGCGCTGGTCGTCGGTGAGGAATGTGCCACCCGCATCGATGGCCAAGCTGAAGTCCTCGAGCGCAACGGTCTGCGTGACGCCGCCGTTGTCGCTCGGGAACGGCTCGAGGCCGGGATCGATCGGCGTGCCGGAGCCGATGATGTCTCCGATGTCGGGGACGACCGAGCACGCATCGTCGTCGCCGATGAGGTTGAACCCGGTGGAGTTCAGACCGCCACCGCTGCAGTCGGGCCCGAACGAAGCATCGTTGCGAGCCAGAATCGTGTTCGTGAGGGTGATCGCCGCACCCTCGGCGTACAGCCCACCGCCGCCACCGACCAACGCGGTGTTGTCGGAGATTGTGAGGCTGTCAAGCTCGGACAACGAAGAGTTGAGCCACATTCCACCGCCGTCCTGTTCGGCAAGGTTGCCGAACAGCGTGGAGTTCTCCGATGTGAAGGAGAAGGTATTCGTTGCGGCGACGGCGCCACCGTTCTCGGCCGAGTTGAACAGGAACGACGAATACCCGATGTAGTTGTCCGCATCGGTCGAGAAGATCGCACCTCCGTCACCGTCGTAGACGATGCCCTCGGGTGGTTCGTAGCCGGTCGTGTTGTTGTCGAACTCGGCCGCGTAGACATTGAGCGAGCCGCCGCCTCCACCGTCGAACGCGATGGCGCCACCGTTGCCCCGAGCTGCGTTCCCGAGGAAGAGGTTGGGCCCAAGGTCTCGGAAGGCGACATCGAGGGATGCCGTCGACGTGGGTCGTGGAACGATGTTGATCGCGCCACCATCCCCGATTGCAGTGTTGTCTTCGAACAGCGTCTCGTATACGTACGCCTGGCCGTTCGCTGCGATCGCGCCGCCGCCCTGGCTGGCGAAGTTGCTGCTGACCAGGGACCCACTCACGGTGAGTTCTCCCCCGGTTCCGTTGTCGGCCGAGATGGCTCCGCCGTTCTGACCACGGTTCCCGAGGAACTGTGCGGACGAGAATTCGGAGAACCCGAACTCAACACTGATCGACACGGCACCGCCGTCGAGGGCCGCGCGGTTGTTGTTGAAGTCATCCCCCACGGAGAAGATCCCGCCCTCGTAGCCGGAGTGGGCGATGGCGCCACCGCGCCCGGCGACGTTGTCGATGAAGTCGTTGTTGCTGAGGTCGAGACCCGGGCCGGCGTTGTAGATCGCTCCGCCGGCGCGGAGCGTGATGCCGGTCGACGACGACTTGGTCTGGATGTGATAGTCGCTATCGGTATCGAGGATCGGCGTTGCCCCGCAGAATGTGTATGCGTCGCCGTTGGGATACGGATTCCCCGATTCGTACAGCCACGAGAACGTATCGAAATCGGTGACCTCGACGTAGTAGACGTTGCTCGTGGACAGACCCGTTGCGATCGGCAAAACGAAGTCCGCAGACACGATGCTGCCGACCGGCAACGGTCCCGGCACGAATGCGTTGGCCTCGGCGATGACCGGACCCTGAGGGTCGCCGAGCCGGAGGAGCATGTGGAGCGTGCTCCCACCGAGTGGCGCCGACCCTCGGAGTTGAATGCTGATGACGTCGACGCTGGTCGCGGTGGCCGGCACGAACCCCTGGAGCAACGATCCCGGCCCCGGGCAGGCCGCCGACGATGACGGGGTGGCAAACGTGTCGACATCGACCGTGGGGGCGACCGATCGAGCGGCCGAGGCACCGTTCCCGTCGAACGTCGCGCCAACGATCGCTGTGGTCTCCAAGGCGAACTCATCGAACGTGGCGTGGATCGCGCCACCGTCGCCACCCCGATCGAACGGGTAGCCGGCGGTGTTCCCGGCGAACGTCGTGGATGGGTTGACGGTGAGCACCCCGGCGGTGCGGATTGCCCCGCCATCGGCACCGGCGCCGTTGTTCCGGAAGGCGCCGGCGTTCACGGTGAGCGAGTGGAAGTCGTCAGCCAGGATCGCGCCACCTTCGCCAAAATCGCCGGTGTGGTTCTTGTCGAACGTGCTGTTGGTGATCGTGCTCGAGAACGCGTCCCGGAGGTAGATCGC
>JASJAX010000013.1 GCA_030066755.1 Acidimicrobiia bacterium | reverse complement strand
CTTGGGGACAACGGACCCCTTCTCCCCCGACCCCCGGCTCGCGACCATCACGTCAGACCAAATGGAGGAACCTGTGGCTGACACGAACGTACCGAAATCGACATTGGTGGACCCGAAGGTGAACGTGCGGATCGTGTTGGCGGTGTTCTGGATCTGCCACTTCATCCTTTGGATCTTCGGGGACATGTTCTCCCTGCTCCAACAGATGAACGAGCCCGTGACCGACGTATCGATCCAGTTCGTTGCGCCGACGACGGCGATCGTGCTCACTCTCCTGGTGGCGTTCACCCTCGTCGGTCGTCCAATCCAGGTGCGGCTGGCCAACCTGATCGTGGCTCCCCTGTACCTCCTGCTCAACATCGGGTTCTTTGTCGACGCCACCGAGGGTTGGGAGTACTACCTGGGGATCTTCTACGTCCTGTTCAACGTGCTGATCCTCTGGCGTGCATACACCTGGCCCACGGACGGGTAGGTCGAGACTCGTTCGCCAAGAACGCTGATCTCAGGAGTCGTCGGTGAGGTAGGCGACCGACGAGATTCACGAAGGTACGGGTAGCTGTCCGCTGCATGTCCGGAGACCTAGAGATCGATGCCGCCACCGATACACCGATTCGCGGCAGCGAGCCCGTAGTCTGACGAAGACATGGCACAAGGCTCGGCCGAACACGTGGTGGTGAGGGAAGCGTCGGACCGCGCTCCATTGGCTGCTCACGCGAGAAACCTCCGGCTGCGGGGCCTCATCGTCCAGGTCGCCGTGGGTGCAGTGCTCGCAACCGTGATCCTCGTCCGGCTCGACAGCGCAGCGCAGGCTCTGGCCCTCATTGCCGTCATCGCTGTCGGCGCCGCCGCCTACTCGATGATCAGTCGCCGAGCGGGCCGAGACGGCGTCGCCCGAGACGGCCGCTGGGCGAAGGCCTTCCCGGCCATCTCCGTCGAACGGGACGACACGCGACGTGCTCATTCGTCGACGTCGGTTGTTCTGACCGACGACGGAGTGGTGGCCCGTCGAAGGACCTCGGCTCGCTTCGCCCGTGCCACCTTTGCGACGGTTGTCGACGTTCCGTGGTCGGCGATCGAGCGGATCGAGTACTCGGCAAGCAGGCTCGGATGGTGGTACCCCGTGATCAGCGGGCCCGACGTCACGATCGCCGCGGCCGGTGTGGCCGGTAACGGCTTCCGCACAGCGCTAGAAGAGCTCGGCGTCTCCGTCGGCTGAGACCGTCCCGACCTCGCTGTCGCTCACAACGTCATCCTCGGCGTCGCCATCACCGTCGCCCCACAGCCACCACAGCAGGAGCAGCGCAAACGCCGCCAGCACACCGGCAACCGCAAGCCAGATGGGTGCCGTCGACGGACCATCGTCGACGGGTGCTTCCCCGGCCGTCGCAGGCGTCGTCGTCGGTTGCCCGACACCGAACACCGCTGGGTCGACGCCGAGTTCGCTCAAACGATGCAGGTCGGACACCACTGCGGAACCACCGTCGGGTCGGATGATCTCGAACCCGAGCCGTATGTCCTCCACGATCGGGAGCTCGACGATGCCGCCCCAACGACCCTCGCTCAACTCGGCAAGCGCTACCGGCGGCAACTCGTCGAACCGCCCGACGCCGCGGGCGAGCACCACGAGGGCCGATTCGGTGACTTCGACCTGTACCTCGAGGACCATGCCGTCGTCGCCAACGGAGGTGGCGCGAGCCTCGGCACTCACGAAGGGCGGCGACAACGTCACCGAGAGCAGCCAGAGGGCGAGGAAGGTGCGCATGCACCAACGTTACCGCTGCACCGCCTGCTCACCGACGCGATCCGCCCTGCCTACACTCGACGTCCTTCACGACGGAGACCTCAGCCATGCCCAACCCCCGCACCCTCTTCCACAAGATCTGGGACGACCACGTCGTGCGCACCGGCGCCGACGGTGAACCGGATCTGCTGTTCATCGACCTCCACCTCGTCCACGAGGTCACCTCCCCGCAGGCGTTCGAGTCGCTCGCCATGGCAGGTCGTCCGGTGCGCCGGCCCGACCTCACCCTCGCAACCGTCGACCACGGCGTCCCAACCGAAGGGCGGGCGCTCGGGATCCAGGATCCGCTCTCGCGCAAGCAGATCGAGACGCTCGTTGCGAACTGCGCAGCCAACGACATCACGCTCTACGGGATCGACGACCCTCGACAAGGCATCGTGCACGTGATCGGGCCCGAGCAAGGCGTCACGCAGCCGGGGATGACGATCGTCTGCGGCGACTCCCACACCTCGACACACGGCGCCTTCGGTGCACTTGCGTTCGGGATCGGGACGTCCGAGGTCGAGCACGTGCTCGCCACCCAGACCTTGCCCCAGAAACGCCCCAAGTCGATGGCGATCACCGTTGACGGCGAGTTGCCGCTCGGCGTCACCGCCAAGGACGTCATTCTCGCCATCATCGCCGAGATCGGCGTCGACGGCGGAACCGGTTACGTCCTGGAGTACCGGGGGTCGGTCATCGAATCGCTCTCCATGGAAGGGCGGATGACGATCTGCAACATGTCGATCGAAGGCGGGGCTCGGGCGGGATTGATCGCCCCCGACGACACCACGTTCCGGTACATCGAAGGCCGCACCCATGCGCCGAAGGGTGCCGCGTGGGAGCAAGCCCTGGAGTACTGGCAGTCATTGCCGACTGATGCAGGCGCAGCGTTCGACCGTGAGGTGAACATCGCCGGATCCGACCTGGTCCCGTACGTCTCCTGGGGCACCAATCCTGGGCAGACGATTCGAGTCACCGACCGCATCCCCTCCCCCGCAGACTTCGACACAGCCCTCGATCAGGACACCACGGCCCGTGCGCTCGAGTACATGGATCTCGAGGCCGGGACGCCGATCACCGATGTGCGAATCGACCGCGTGTTCCTCGGATCGTGCACCAATGGCCGCATCGAGGACCTCAGGGCCGCCGCCCGGGTCCTCGAGGGCAAGACCGTCCACGCCGACGTTCATGCCATGGTCGTCCCCGGCTCTGGACTCGTGAAGCTCCAGGCCGAGGAAGAAGGTCTCGACCAGATCTTCAAGGCCGCCGGATTCGAGTGGCGCGACGCCGGGTGCTCGATGTGCCTCGGGATGAATCCCGACATCCTCATGCCCGGAGAACGCTGCGCCTCGACGTCGAACCGCAACTTCGAGGGTCGCCAGGGCCGCGGCGGCCGTACCCACCTCGTGTCACCCGAAATGGCGGCAGCTGCAGCCGTGAGTGGACACTTCGTCGACGTCCGGGACTGGGCGTGACCACGATCGCCCGCCGCCGCCCGGGTATCCCATCCGAGTACGGCATCTCCCAAGACGACGAAGGCATGCTCGATTGGACCGATGTAGCCGCCGCCATCAACGCCGCGCCGATCTTCTGGCTGAGCACCGTGCGCCCCGATGCCGGTCCGCACCTCATCCCCATCTGGGGTGCGTTCGTCGACGACGCCGCGTACTTCGAGGGTGGCGACATGACTCGATGGGCGCGCAATCTGGCCGAAGGCGACGGACGGATTCACATCGGCGTCGACCACAACGGGCTCCAGGCGATGATCCGAGGGACCGCTGCCTGGGTCGAGGTCGACCCGGGCCCGCAAGCGAAGATCGCCGACGCCTACGACGCAAAGTACCCGTATCGACCCGAGGGACACCAGTTCTGGCGCCTCGCCCCCGACAATGTCCTCGCATGGCGAGTCAACGATCCGCAGGAGTTCGTCGCCACGCCGACCCAGTTCGACTTTGGAGGATCCGAATGAAGCCCGTCGACGTCGTCCGCGGCCAGATGATGCCGCTGCCTCGCGCCAACGTGGACACCGACCAGATCATCCCGAAGCAGTTCCTGAAGCGGGTGGAACGTTCCGGCTTCGGACCGTACGTCTTCTACGACTGGGCGTTCGACCCTGAGGGCGAGCCGATCCAAGACTTCATCATCCATCACGAGGCCTACCAGGACGCCAAGGTGCTGGTCAGCGGGCCGAACTTCGGATCGGGCTCGTCACGCGAGCACGCCCCGTGGGCCCTGGAGGACTGGGGGTTCGAGGCGATCATCGCCCCATCGTTCGCCGACATCTTCAAGAACAACTGCGTCAACATCGGTCTGCTCACCGTCGTGCTCTCCGAGGACGAGGTCGGCGAACTGACGCGAATCGCCGAGGACCCGAACAACGAAATCGTTGTCGACCTCGAGGCTCAGACGGTCACCAGCGCCGATTTCGCCGCAACGTTCGAGATCGACGAGTTTGCCAAGCACCGCCTCCTCAACGGGCTCGACCGCATCGGCCTCACGATGCAGCACGCCGGCGACATCGACGTATACGAATCGCAACGGGCGGAGCACAAGCCGAGGCTCAGCTGATGCTTCGCAGTCGTCAGTCATCAGCCATCAGTCCTCAGAACGGGTCCCGAGGGCCAGGCTGCGTCACCTTGCGCCTGGACCAACGACCACTGACTACTGACCACTGACGACTGAGTACTCTCGCCTCATGATCCGACCGACACGACAGGAGCAGGCTCGGGCGATCCTCGAGCGGCGGGGGGCTCGGGTGGCCTCACAGATCCTGCAGCGACGGGCGACGAACGAAGCCGACTATCGGGAAGCGTTCACCCTCGAGCGGATCGACCTGATCTCCGAGATCCCCGATGCGGAAACACTGCTCACGCTCGGGCGCAATATCGTCGGACCTCGCGACGACCTCTACATCCTCGATGACGGCGGCCACTACCGCGTGTACCTCCAGGAACGCGGGGAGACACACAGCGAGGTCGTCGGGGCCTCGTTCGACGAAGCTCGCAACGCGGCGATCGATCGAATCATCATGCTCCAAGGCCTCCCCTTCACCCCGGCCGGCTGATGCGGCTCGTCCGGTTGGTCGAGACCTCGGCGGCAATGGCGGCGACCCGCTCCCGCAAGACGAAGGCGGCGTTGCTCGGAGACCTTCTCACCGGATTGGACGCCGCCGAGATCCCGATCGCCGTGGCCTACCTCGGCGGGGACATGCCCCAAGGGCGCATCGGACTCGGTTACGCAGCGGTCTACGGTGCCAGCGCCGATCCCGCCGACGACCCGACGCTCGAGGTCCTCGACGTTGATCGGGCCCTCACCGACATTGCCGGCATCTCGGGACCGGGCTCGAAGGCCGCCCGCAACGAAGCGCTCGAAGCGTTGTTGGCTGCAGCGACCGAGCCGGAACAGGATTTCCTCCGCCGCCTCATCCTGCGCGAGCTCCGACAGGGCGCGCTCGAAGGGATCATGGTCGACGCACTCGCGACGACCACTGGAATCGACGCCGCAGAGATTCGACGCGCCGCCATGGTGAGCGGCGATCTCCCGGCGGTCGCCAATGCAGCCCTTGCCGAGGGCGCAGCAGCGCTGGCCGAATTCCGCCTCACCCTCTTCCAACCGGTGCAGCCGATGCTCGCACAGACCACCGAAGACGCTGCTGCAGGACTCGACCGATTCTCTCCGGCGATCGCCGAGACCAAGCTCGACGGGGCGCGAGTGCAGGTCCACAAGGACGGCGACCAGATCGAGGCCTACACCCGCAACCTGCGCGCCATCACCGGCGCAATCCCCGAGGTCATCGATGCCGTACGCCGTTTCGATGCGGATCGTCTCATCCTCGACGGTGAGGTCATTGCGCTTCGGGAGGACGGTCGTCCGTATCCGTTCCAGGTGACCATGAGCCGATTCGGGCGTTCGACGGACATCGCCTCGCAGTCGAGGGTCATGCCGCTTCGCGGGTTCTTCTTCGATCTCCTCCACCTTGACGGGGAGGACATGCTCGACCTCGAACTGACGGACCGAATCGCCCGACTGGACGCCATCGCAGGCGCCGACCACCAGCCCGAGCGCCGTCTCGTGACCGACGGCGACGCCGCAGAGGACTTCTTCGCCGACGTGGTCGCTGCGGGCCACGAGGGCATCATGCTGAAGGACCCGACCTCGGCCTACTCGGCGGGACGCCGCGGTGCTTCCTGGCTGAAGCTGAAACCCGCCCACACCCTCGACCTCGTCGTGATCGCGATCGAGTGGGGCTCCGGTCGTCGCCAAGGCTGGCTCTCGAACCTGCATCTCGGCGCCCGCGACCCCTCAACCGGCGAGTTCGTGATGCTCGGCAAGACCTTCAAGGGCCTGACCGACGCCACGTTGGAGTGGCAGACGCAGCGATTCCTCGACCTCGAGACCCATCGGGAACGCCACGTCGTACACGTGCGGCCGGAACAGGTCGTCGAGATCGCCTTCGATGGCATCCAGGAGAGCCGCAGATATCCAGGTGGTATGGCGCTGCGCTTCGCCCGCGTCAAGGGGTATCGGACCGACAAGACCGCCGACGAGGCCGACACGATCGACACCGTGAGGGCCATCTTCGAGGGCCGCTGAGCTGGTCGCCCATGCTCGTTGCGCCGGAAGCTCGGCTCAGGATGCGGCAGCGTCGATCTGGGGCGCCGGCTCGTCGTCGGCAGGCGGATCGCCTGCGACCGGCTCGATCTCGGCTGAACCCGACTTCGCTCCCAACGTCTGCGATGCGGGCGAGACGCCGAAGCCTTCGGCAATGGTGTCCGGCACGGCAGGGAGCTGAAGGCGAAAGACCGTCCACCCATCCCGGGGGACGAAGACCAGGTCGCCACCCATCAGCTGCGCGAGTTTGCGGCCGACCGTCAGCCCAAGACCGATCGAGGGCGGACGGCCCTCGACCTGAGCGGTGTGTCGATACGGCTCGAAGAGCTCCTCGGCGATCTCAGCAGTGACACTTGCACCGGAGTCGGCGACCTCGATCCCGGCGAGCCCTTCGCCGTCGTCGATCACGCTCACCACCACCTCGTCGCCTCCATACCGCAGTGCATTCGAGATGAGGTTCCGCACGACCTGGCGGAGGCGGGTGCGGTCGGCCCACACGGCGAGCTCCCGATCGCGGCCGTTGACCTGCACGCGGTCGCGATCGCTGAATCCACGCAGCACGCTGTTGATCTCGGGCCCGAGCTCGATCTCCGCCGGTTGGATCGAGACCTTTCCGATGTCGGCACGAGCCACCACGAGGAGGTCTTCGACGATGTCCGACACCTCTGCCGACTGCTCGGCGAGGAGCCGGTGGAACTCCTGTTGCTCCTCGCGGTCGAAGTCGTCGGGGCGGGATCGCAGCTCGTCGGCGAGTCCGACGACGGTGGTCAGCGGTGTGCGCAACTCGTGCGACACCGATGCGATGAACTCGTCCTTGGAACGAACGAGATCCTGGAGCTGGTCGTGGACCCGCTTGCGATGCAACACCGCAACCAGCATCTCGGCCATGAAGCGGAGCAGGACGAGATCGTCGTCGGTGAAGGCGTACTCCTCGCGAGAGTCGATGGACGCAGCGCCGGCAAACTGCCGGAACAGGAAGATCGGCACGATCGCCACGCTGTTGACCCCGATCCTCTCCCAGACCTCTGCCAGCTGCCACGCCTCACTCGGTATCGCTGCCAGATGCGGCACGGTGAACAGCCGCCCGCTCGTGAGCCGGTTGTACAGCCAGGGCAGCCGCTCCGGGCTGTGACGTTGGTACTCGGCGGGCACCGGTTCGAGGCCCGGCGTCACGTACGCTTGCGCTCGCGCCAGACCCCCGTCTTCCGTCGCGAGCCCAACCACAGCGCGATCGGCGCCAACGAACTCCGCGACCGACTCCAAGGCGAGGGCGACGCCGTCCTCGATCTCCTCGGGCGGCAAGCCGATCAGGTGGGTCGACAGCCGTGAGATGAGCTGCTCCATCTCGACCTTGCGTCCCAATGCTTCGGCGGCGGCAATCCGCTCCGTCTCGTCGGTGGCGATGCCGATCAGCCCCGTGACGACACCCCCGGCGTCCATCTCGGGCGCCAGCCGAACTTGGTAGGCCCGCGTACCGATTCGCATGTCGCGAGCCACCGTCATCCCGCCGGCCAGCACGTCCTGCACGGCCAGATGGAGATCGATCGCATCGGGAAGAAGGTCGTAGATCGACACCCCGGTCACGTCGCCGGCTCCCGCACCAAAGGCGAAGAGCCCCTCGTTCTCGGTGAAGGTGACCGAGCCGTTCCGATCGAGGGCAAACACGATGAGTGGAGAGCTCTCGACGATGGCGTGGAGGCGGGCTCGACTCGAGCGAAGCCGTTCGCTGAGCCTGCCCCGATCGCGAATCGCATCGGCAGCGAGCCGGGAGAGGTAGATGGTCGCTCCGAGGTACACGCTCATGGCGACAGCCATGGCAATCCACACGATGTGCGGCTCGACCGCGTCGGAGCCGATCGGCTCTGCGAACGTCAGCGTTGCGGCGACCCAGACCACGGTCCACGAGGCCACCACCATCACCTTGCGGATCGGGAGCAACAGTGCGGCGCCGGTCAGCAGATAGCCGTACGGTGCGACCCCCACGAGCGCAGGGAGGTCGGAGGCGATCAGCGCGATCCCGACGACGGCTGCGTCGACGACGTGCAAGGCCATGACACGCTCCAGGCGTCGAGAGCGCACCCGCCGATAGGAATCAGCGAGAACAACACCGGCTGCCACAACCACGGCGAGCGCTCCGACCCACTGGGTGACGAGGAAGACCGCAATCGCAGCGACCCCAAGCGCAATCGAGATGAGTGTGCGCGACACCTGGTACGCCAGCGCCGCATCCCGTGTCCCGATCACTTCGCGGGCGCGACCAACCACGCCCTTCCCCACGGCGGATCGGGCCGAGGGAGCGCCCTCGGGTTCAAAGCGAATCGGCGGTGTCACGTTGTTGTCTACGTCGGCCCGAGAGGACCGGCGGTTTAGGAGTCGCGGCAGGCGTGGAACCGTGTTCCGGGGGTCAGCCGGCGCCGGCGAGTACGTCGTTGAGGACGTCGGGACGATCGGTGACGATCCCGTCCACTCCGAGCTCGAGCAAACGTCGCATATCGGCCGCTTCGTTGACCGTCCAACAGTGAACCTGCACGCCGGCTCGATGGATCGCCTCGACGTACGTTCGGTCGATCCGCAACCACGGGTTGTCGAAGGGGACCTGGTACGCATCTGCCGGATGCGTCAGGGACCGTCCGCGTCGCGAGGCCGCCCACATGCCGAGAACGGCCGACGGGCCGGCCGCGGTGGCGACCCGACCGTTCGACACCCTGCGGAACTTCGCCGCCCGGTGATCGATGAACGAGCCGATCAGCGTGGTGTCCTCCCGGCCCGCAGCCTTGATGACCTCCCACACCGGCCACTCGAGGTGTCGACCCTTGAGGTCGAGGTTGAACCGCACATCGGGATATGTCGCAAACACCTCATCGAGACGCGAGATGCCCACTCCCGTACCGCGGAACGGATACCCCTCGTCGGCACCGTGGGTCCAGCCCGCATCGAGATGCTGGAGGTCCTCCCAAAGCCAGTCGGCGACTCTCCCGACACCGTTGGTCGTACGCTCGAGCGTGGCGTCATGGAACACCACCACGACCCGGTCCCGGGTGATGCGTACGTCCGTTTCGATGTAGTGGTAGCCGAGGTCGACGGCGCCTTGGAAGGCCGTCAGCGTGTTCTCGGGCCACAGCACGCGACTCCCACGATGGGCGAACCGAATGGGATGCTCGAGGGTGAGGTAGGGCGCGAGTTCGGCCATGGACAGAGTCTGGCAGAAGACAGGAGTCGTCAGTCGTCAGTAGCGAGTAGCGAGTAGCGAGACGGTCGAGCCGTAGGCAGCCCGGTCAGCCGGTGGTGTTGAGGTCCGCCAGGTATTCGAGGGCGATATCGATGAGGAACTGCGTCGTTGCGTCGTCGGGGATCTCGACGACGACGTTGGGGGTGATCCCATCGAGTCCGTAGTCGACGCCGGACGGTGTGACCCAGCGTGACGTCGTGAGCTTCAGACCACCGCCGTTCGGCAGGTTCCAGATACGTTGCACGGTGTTCTTCCCGAAGGTGTTCTCGCCGATCACGACCGCGCGTCCCGCCTCTTGGAGCGCGCCGGTCACGACCTCGGATGCCGACGCGCTCGCCTCGTTGACCAGTACGACGAGACGGACCTCATCGGTGGCGATTCCGCCCGGGACGACGGCGTAGTCCTCTCCGCTGTCTCGCGACTCGGTTCTCAGGACGAGACCGTCTGCGAGGAACTCGCTGGCGATCTCGACCGCAGCATTCAACGACCCCCCGGGGTTGCCTTGAAGATCGAGGATGACGGTGTCTGCCCCCGCATCGAGCAGGTCGTCGAGCTCGTCGCGCACGACGGCCGGCGAGTTGTTCGTGAACGATGTGAGCCTGAGGTATCCGGTCGTGGCATCGAGCATCTCCGAGACCGAGATCGGGATGTCGATCGAGGCACGCGTGACCGTGATGTCGAGAATGGTGCCGGCTCGATCGATCGCCAGCCGCACGTCGGTCCCTGCGGGGCCGCGCACCGTCGCCGTCACTTCGTCGAACGTTCGGCCCTCAACCGTCTCGCCATCGACTCCGGCGATCACGTCGCCGGGCAGGATTCCAGAGGCTTCCGCCGGGCTCCCCTCGAGCGGCGTGACGATGTAGATCCGGCACGTCGCCGACAGCAGGTTGCACAACCGGTCGGTGCCGTCGTCCGCGGGTTCCCGGGCCTGGACGAGCGCTCCGATGCCTTCGACGGCGCCCGATTGGTTCGTCGAAAAGAGATCGAGCGCATCGGGCGAGAGGTACGCACTGAACGGGTCGTCGATGCCGAACTCGATCATGCCCTGGATCGCCTGCACGACGGCATCCTCAACCCCGCCGTCGCCGGCAACTACGTCAGCTGCGATCGCATCGCAGATCGGTGCGAAGGCATCGGCCGGGATCGCACAGTCGAAGGCGGCCGGCGCTTCCCCCCCGTTGCGAGCTTGGATCTGTTCGATCCCCTCGATCGCACCGGCGACGAGTCGATCGACGTCGACGTCGTCCACGAAGCGCTCGCTGACGAGATCCACGGTCCGACAGAGCGTGGCGAAGGGCTCTGATGCCTCGTCGCAGCCATCGACGGAGACCTCGATTCCACCGATCGTCTGCGTCGTCGAGGTGATCGGAATCGACGTGGTGGTCGGCGCCGCCGTCGTCGTCGATGAGGGCGGAGCGGATGACGCCGTGGTCTCGACGGCGGTGTCGGACCCGAATGAGATCGAACACGCAGAGAGCACCACCGCAGTCGCGGCGACGAGGTTCAGGGCTCGGGACGTGAGACGCATCCTGAGTATTCAACCCGAACCTGTGGCCTAACCGATGGCGCGAAGAGACTCAGGCGGTCATGTGGGGACGTCCCGCCTTCACAACGTGGGCCACATGTGGGGTGTCCGGTTGATACGCCAATGCGACGTGCCGCTCGGCCGCAAGCGCCACGAGGTCACCAACCGCCCCCTGCTTGACGTAGCCGCGATCGGCCATGCCGAGCGCCCGCGCACCGCCGAGCGTTGCCGCGAGCACCGCATCACCCGGAGACATCCCCATCTCGTAGACGGCGAGCGCGATGACGAAGGGCATGGTGAGGACGTAGCTGCTGCCCGGGTTGGCATCGGTTGCCAACGCAACCGGGAGCCCGGCGTCGGCAAACCGGGACGCGTCGGGGTACGGCAGCCGCAGCGAGAACGACACGCCGGGGAGCAACACGCCGACCGATCCCGCAGCGGCCAGCGCCCGCAACGCTGCGTCGTCTGCGTGATCGAGGTGGTCCGCCGACATGACGCCGAGTTCTGCTGCCAGCGCCGCCGCCCCAATGGGTCCGAGCTGATCGGCATGGATGCGGAGCCCGAGGCCGGCCTCTCGGGCTGCCAGGAGAATCTCGCGCGCCTCATCAACGGCGAACGCTGCCTGGTCACAGAAGACGTCGCAGAATCGAGCCAGGGGGGCACACGCCGGCAGCATCTCGTCGATGACGTAGCGCACGTACCCGGTGCGATCGGTGGCGAACTCGTGGGGCACGGTGTGGGCTCCGAGGAACGTCGGCACGAGGTCCATCATGAGCTCGGCGTCGAGGCGGCCGATGACCTCGAGCATCTTCACCTCCGTGGCCGTGTCGAGGCCGTAACCCGACTTGACCTCGGCCGTGGTGGTGCCGTGATGCAGCATGACGTGCAACCGTTCGCGCGTCTCGTCCATGAGCGTGTCTCGTGCAGCCTGCCGCGTTGCGGCGACCGTCGAGGCAATTCCCCCGCCTGCGGCGTGGATCTCCTCGTAGGTCGCTCCCGCGATGCGCCGGCCAAACTCCTCGATGCGATCACCGGCGAACACTGCGTGGGTGTGCGCATCGACGAATCCGGGGAGCACACATCCGCCGGCCGCATCCAGCTCCGGGAGATCACCGACGTCGGCCGGGAGCTCGCGATCCAGTCCGACCCAATCGATCACTCCATCGAGGATGACCACAGCCCCACCCCAGATCACACCGAGCGGCCCACCGTGGTCGGGATCATTCGTGATCAACTGCCCAATCCGACGGATCACGAGATTGCCCGGCGGCAATCCTTGGACGGAGGCCACGTCGTTCACGGACGGTCCGGAAGGTCTCGCATCGGGATCGTCACACCTCTCCCCTCAGCGGCGGCATCCGCAGCTGGGTACCCGGCGTCGACATGTCGGATCACCCCGGTGCCCGGGTCGTTGGTCAGGACTCGCTCGAGCCGCACTGCGCCCTGATCGGTGCCGTCGGCAACGACTTGTGCACCGGCATGGATCGACTTGCCGATGCCCACCCCTCCTCCGTGATGAACCGCAACCCAGGCGGCTCCCGACGCGGTGTTCAGAAGGGCGTTCAGGATCGGCCAGTCTGCGACCGCGTCCGAACCGTCGAGCATGGCTTCCGTCTCCCGATACGGCGACGCAACGGAACCGGAGTCGAGATGATCCCGCCCGATCACGACGGGCGCGGAGATCTTGCCGGACGCGACGAGCTCGTTGAATGCCAGCCCGGCTCGATGTCGTTCCCCGTAGCCGAGCCAGCAGATACGCGCCGGCAGGCCTTGGTAGGCCACCCGCTCCTCCGCCATCTCGAGCCACCGACCGAGGGCACGATTCTCCGGGAACAGCTCGAGGAGTGCCTGGTCCGTTGCCGCAATGTCCGCCCGATCGCCGGAGAGCGCCATCCAGCGGAACGGACCCATTCCCTCGCAGAACAGGTCGCGCAGATACGCGGGGACGAATCCCGGATACGCAAACGCATCGGCGAAGCCGCCATCCTTGGCTTCCCCTCGCAGGTTGTTCCCGTAGTCGAACACCTCGGCGCCGCCGTTCTGGAATCCGACCATTGCCTCGCAGTGAACGGCCATCGACTCGCGGGAGGCCTTGATGCAGCCCGCCGGGTCATCTCGACGCAGCGCCGCGGCCTCATCGAGCGTCATGCCCCGCGGGACGTAGCCGTTGAGCGGATCATGTGCCGAGGTCTGGTCGGTGACGATATCGATGTCGGCGTTTCGCCGAAGGAGCTCAGGGAAGACGTCCGCAGCGTTGCCCAACACCCCCACCGATAGAGGTCGGCCGGCGTGTTTCGCCGCTTCACAACGTGCGAGTGCGTCGTCCAGGTCATCGGCAGCCTCATCGAGATAGCGTGTCGCGAGTCGGCGTTCGATACGCACTGGATCGACCTCGACGCACAGCGCAACACCATCGTTCATCGTGACGGCAAGCGGCTGCGCACCGCCCATACCTCCCAGCCCTGCGGTCAAGGTGACGGTGCCGCGCAACGAACCATTGAAACGCTGGTCTGCGATGGCGGCGAAGGTCTGATAGGTCCCCTGGAGGATGCCCTGGGTCCCGATGTAGATCCAGGAGCCCGCCGTCATCTGCCCGTACATCATCAGCCCGGCTGCTTCGAGCTCCCAGAAGTGATCCCACGTCGCCCAGTCGGGGACGAGCAGGCTGTTCGCAATGAGCACTCGTGGCGCCATCTCATGAGTGCGGAAACGTCCGACCGGCTTGCCAGACTGCACGAGCAATGTCTCGTCGTCGTGCAGATCACGCAGGTGCGCCACGATCGCGTCGAACGCCTCCCACGACCTCGCCGCCCGACCCCGTCCCCCATAGACCACGAGTTCGTCGGGATTCTCGGCGACCTCGGGATCGAGGTTGTTCATGAGCGATCGCAGCGCCGCTTCCTGGAGCCACCCCCGACACGAGAGCTCACGCCCCCGAGGAGCCCGCACCGGACGAGGACCCGCCATGACCACGCTCCCTAGCTCGACTGCGTTCCAGGCTACTTGGCGGAGTCGTCAGTCGTCAGTCGTCAGTCGTCAGCCATCAGGCGGCGAGTCGCCATCAGAGAGAGCCGCCCAGTTGGGCGGCTCTCTCACACTTGGGGCGGGCCTGCTCGGCCCGAAACTGCTTACTCGGCGGGCTTGGCTTCGCCGCCCTCGTCGTCGCCGTCAAAGCGATCCTTGACGTCCTCGGCGACGTCCTTGGCCTTGTCCCAGGCGTCCTCGGCAACGTCCTTGGCCTTGTCGACCATCGGCTTGGCCTTCTCGCCGAGATCCTCAGCGACGTCCTTGGCCTTCTCGGTCATCTCGCCGGCCTGATCCTTGGCGGTTCCGAACCACTTCTTCAGCGTGTCCATGAATCCCATCAGTCACTCCCTGCGTGTGAATGTCGCAACAATGCTAACCGCCGTGATGATGGCCTTCGCTCGAACCGAGAACATCGTCGAGCAGGCCCGCCTCGAGGGCCTGGGCGATGGTTTCGATGTCCGCTCCGATGGGACGGTCATCGTCCAGCGCGGGAACCTCACGACGCACCGCGGCGAGGGCCTCCGCGGTGCGAGCCGCTGGCTGTAATGGCGCTCGCATCTCCATTGCCTGTGCCGCACACAGCACCTCGACGGCCAGGACCCGGGCCGTGTTGTCGAGCACCATCTCCAGCTTCCGGCCGGCCCCCCACCCCATGGACACGTGGTCCTCCTGGAGCCCCGATGTCGGGATCGACTCGACGGAGGCCGGATGCGACAACACGCGGTTCTCGGCCACCAAGGCCGCAGCCGTGTACTGAGCCAGCATGAAACCCGAGTTGAGGCCGGGTTCCGCTGCGAGGAACGCAGGGAGACCGGCCGACCGATCGGGATCGAGCATCCGATCCGTGCGGCGCTCGGAGATCGATCCGAGTTCGGTGGCCGCAATGGCCATGAAGTCCATCGCGAACGCCAGCGGCTGACCGTGGAAGTTCCCTCCGGACAGCACCTCGCCCGACTCGTCATCAGCAAAGACGAGAGGATTGTCGGCAACGGCGCCGAGCTCCCTGGCAAACGTCGACGCGGCGTGATCGAACGTGTCACGCGCCGCACCATGTACCTGCGGTGCGCACCGCAACGAGTAGGCGTCCTGGACGGCGTGCACGAAATCGTCCTCGTGGCTCGCCACGATTCCCGAACCCTCGAGGAGGCGCGCAATCTGTCGAGCGGACTGGATCTGACCGGGGTGCGGCCGAAGGTCGTGGACGCGAGCGTCGAACGGACGGGACGAACCCAGCAGCGCCTCGACCGACATCGCGCACGCCAGATCGGCGACGTCGGCGAGGCGCCGTGCACGATCGAATGCCAGCACGCCCATCGCGAGCATGCCGTCGGTTCCGTTGAGGAGCGAAAGCCCTTCCTTGGCTTGGAGGACAATGGGCTCGAGACCAACCGCTCGCAATGCATCGAGCGCAGGCATCCGGCGGCCGTCGAGGTGCACATCGCCTTCACCGATCAACGGCAACGCCAGATGGGCAAAGGGAGCGAGGTCGCCCGATGCGCCGACGGAACCTTGCGCGGGGACGATCGGAAGCAGGTCGAGCTGAAGGAATTCGATCAGCCGCCGCACGATGATCGGCCGGACTCCGCTGTGCCCTTGGGCAAGGGTTCGCGCCCGCAGGACGAGCATCGCCCGCACCAACGGTGGAGGCAACTCCGGGCCGACTCCAGCCGCGTGGCTGCGAACCAGCCGCACCTGTAGCTGGGCTGCCGCATCTGGCGGGATATGGGTCGAGGCAAGCGCGCCGAATCCGGTGGTGATCCCGTATACCGTCTCCTCCCGCTCGAGGACCCGCTCCACGAGGCGCCGCGCGGGAGCCATTCGCTCCTCGATGGCACCGATCTCGACCGAGGCCGTGCGATTGGCCACGGCTACGACGTCGGAAGCGGCCAGTGGTGATCCGTCGATCCGAACCGTGGCCATCACGCCACCTCCCGAGCTACCAAGCCCGAGGCAAAGGCCAGGAACGTCGTTGCGAGCTGCATCGTCGTGAGCCCACCCGGATCCTGCGCTGCGTCGACCTCCACGAAGTCGGCAGCGACGACCTTCTGATGGATCCCGCAGCTACGTGCGGCGGCAGCAAGCTGGCGCGGGTGCATCCCACCGGGGCGAGATCCCGGACACGCCGGGGCGTAGGCTCGATCGAGCACGTCGATATCGAAATCGACATAGATCCGGTCGGTCCTCGAATCGAGTCGTTTCAGAGCGTCATCAACGACGGCTGTGATGCCGCGACGATCAACGTCCTCCATCGTGTGGACTGCGATCCCGGCGTCGTCACAGAACCTCCGATAGATCGCCGAGTTGGCAAAGGAGTGGATGCCGATCTGCACGACGTTGGAGCCCGGCAGACCGTCGTCGATGAGCCCGCGGATCGGTGTGCCGTTGCGCGGACCCTGGTCGAGGGTACGAACGTCATGGTGCGCGTCGAACGTCAGGACTCCCATCCGCTCGAGGTCGCCGGCGGCGAGGCCCCGCACCAGCGGTCGAGTGATGGCATTGTCCCCGCCGATGAACGCGTAGACCGTGTCGCCCGGCAGCGCCGCCGCCTGCGTGGCGACCACGTCGTGCATGCCGTCGAGATCGAGCGTCGCAACATCCCAGTCGCCGTGATCGACCACCGTCAGATCGGCCAGGTCGACCCCGGCCTCGCCGTCGAACGTACTGAAGCCGCCGAGCGCGGATCGAAATGCCGCCGGTGTCGTGTCGGCTTGCGATGGCGAGATCGACCCGACGGCCGTCGGCACGCCGACAACCGACAACGCTGCCGTGACCGACGCGTCCGCCAACCAGGCGGAGGCTCGAGGCCACGATGGGTCATCGAACAGCATCGCGCCAGCCTACCGACGCGAGTCGCCGGGCTCACGATCCCACCGGTACCCTGACCCCATGCAGCAGGACTCGTCGGTACGCAACCTCCGGATCGTCGGGTTCTCATTCATTCCCGTCATAGTCGGCGGCACGATTGCGATCCTCGCGCTCAACTCCGGATGGGACGACCGCAACGCGACGCTCGCAACGACCGGCTTGTGGGTGACGGTCGCACTGGGCCTCTTCGGCCTCATCGTCGCCGTACGGTGGCGAACGGGCGCCACCGAACGCAGCGTCTCCGCCGCCCGACTCACGACGTCGTACTTCCTCACGCTGGCGCTAGCGGAAACTCCGCTCTTGGCCGGGTTCGTCTTCGCCGTGGTCGCACGCGATGCGACGTCGTTCTGGATCGGTGCCGGGGCGTTCTCCGTTTCACTCTTCGTGATCCTCACTGCGTTGACACTCGTCGAGGTCCAGGGCGATGGTTCACCGACGAGGCTCATCCGATGAGCGATCCCTTCCTCGGAGCAGCCATCGACGAGGCGATCGCCGGACGCGATGCGGGAGGCATCCCGATCGGCTCCGTCCTCGTTGTCGATGGAGCGATTCTCTCCCGCGGCCACAACCAGCGAGTGCAGCAGGGCAGTGCCGTCCTTCACGCCGAGATGGCGTGTCTCGAGAACGCAGGTCGACTCGCGGCGTCGGTCTACCGCCGCGCAACGCTGTATTCGACCTTGTCACCGTGCGATATGTGCAGCGGCGCCATCCTCCTGTACGACATTCCGCACGTCGTCGTCGGCGAGGACCGCACCTTTCAGGGCCCAACGTCCTACCTGCGAAGTCGCGGCGTCACCGTCGAGATCGTCGACGATCCGATCTGTGTCGACCTGATGGAGACCTTCATCGCGACCCGACCCGACCTCTGGAACGAGGATATAGGGCAGGAGTAGTCAGGCGTCAGTCGTCAGATTCGCGCGATCCGGTCTCGGACTGATTCCTGACTACTGACGACTGACGACCGATCACTCCAGCCTCGCCAACGCTTCGCCGAGGCGGTTGCGCTCTCTTGCTCGCAGACCGACTCGGACTTGGAGCCGCTCGACTTGTTGGGCGACCAGCTGTTCGGAGCCCTTGATCGGGTTGGCGGCCAGCCACGCCTCGATGTCACCCGCAACGTCGGGCTCGCTGCGCAGGTGGATGCGATCGAGCATCAGCCGGGTGTTCTGGGGCGGCATGGCGTCGAGGACCTCGCTCCATCGCGACCGCACGTCGCTCCACACGTCGGGGCCGACGTCCCGATGGCCGAGCAGACGAGCGACCACCCAATACGCGTCCTGGCGCCGCACACGACCGTCGATCACCATCTGCAGGAGCTCACGCGCCGTTGCGGGATCCGGCACCGCGGCTGCTGCTCTGAGCAGCCGCACGGCGTCCTGGGGACGAGCGACGGACGTACGGGCAGCCAGGAAACGCCCGAAGTGCTCACGATCCCCATTGGCACCGACGATGAGCAACGAAGCCGCGGCAACATCGGCATCCACCTGGTCTGCGTCGGTGAACCACCGATCGACCATGGCTTCGGCCTCCTGCGCCGTTGCCGGGTCTCGTCCGAGCGTGCCGAGAGTCGTGAGCACGAGGCCCCGCAGGCGACGAGCAACATCGCTCTCGCCGGCGACCGGTGACCACCCGGCCTCGTCGGCAATCGGGGAGAGCACGCGACGTGCGACTCGTGACAGCGCAGCGCGGTCGTCGGACGAGGCAATCCGATCGAGCTCATCGAGGCCGGCAATGGCCGCCTCCCACATCGGAGGTTCCCGTTCCTCACTCATCGTCGTGACGAGTGTGAGGAATGCGGACGCCGGAGTGTCGCCGGCGAGGACCTGAGCCCATACGTCGGAGATGAGTGCGTAGCGCTCCCCTGACGTGAGTTCGCTCCGCCGATCGACGGCGTCCTCGAGGAGTGGCGCGTCGTATCGAGTTCGGTAGAAACCCGAACCACCGGCGTTGACCACGAGCGGGCCGTCAGGGTCCACGTCGACCGGTTCGTCGACCAGGATCCGTTCGAGCTCACCGGCGCCTCGGTAGAGCACCGGTACCTTCCACCGTCCGTCCGGGGCGCCGAGATAGGTGAACCGTTGCCGGCTCATCACGACACCGCCCTCGCCCGTTTCGACCTGCACCTGCGGGAATCCCTCGTCGAAGATCCAGCTGTGCGCAATCGTCCCGACCGGCTCACCAGACGTCTGCTCGAGCGCGTTCCAGAGGTCCGCCGTGTCCGTGTTCCCAAATGCATGGCGGTGGAGGTAGCGGGAGATACCACGGCGGAAGACCTCCTCTCCGAGGTACTGCTCGAACATCCGGAGGACCGCGGAGCCCTTCTCGTACGTGATCGTGTCGAACATGGCGTTCGCATCTTCAGGTGAGTGCACGGGGTACTCGATCGAACGTGTGGTCGACAACGCATCGATCTCCATCGCCTCGTTGCGGGTCGGTCCGAACGCGATCCACGTCTTCCACTCTGGACGGAACGCGTCGGTGCACTTCATCTCCATGAAGGTCGCAAACGCCTCCTTGAGCCACGTCCCGTTCCACCAGCGCATGGTGACGAGATCGCCGAACCACATGTGGGCGATCTCGTGGGCGATGACGTCGGCGACCCGCTTCAATTCGGCCTGGGTCGCCTTTGCCGGGTCGATCAGCAGCAGCGTCTCGCGGAACGTGATCGCACCGAGGTTCTCCATCGCTCCGGCGGAGAAGTCGGGGATGGCGATCATGTCGAGCTTGTCGCCGGGGTAGGGGACTCCGTAGTACTCGGCGAAGTACCGCAGCGCGAAGGACCCCGCCTCGAGCGCAAACCCGGTGAGCGCGGCGTGGCCCGGCGTGTGGAGCACACGAAGCGGTACCCCGTCGACGTCCACGGGGTCGGTCGCCTCGAGATCCCCGACGATGAAGGCGAGGAGGTAGGTGGACATGACCATCGTGTCGGCGAACACGACCTTGCGACGGCCGTCGCCGAGCGATTCCTCGCGGATCACGGGTCCACTCGAGACCGCCGCCAGGTGCTCCGGCACGATCAGCGTCACCCCGAAGACCGCCTTGAGATCAGGTTCGTCCCAGCAGGGAAAGGCCCGGCGGGCATCCGTGGCTTCGAACTGGGTGGTGGCGAGAACTCGCTCGACACCCTCCGAGTCCGTGTAGGTCGACCGATAGAACCCGTGGAGCCGATCGTTCAACACGCCGCGGAACCGCAAGACGAGTTGCCACTCTCCAGTGGGAACGGTCTCGGTGAACCGGACGATGATCCGCTCCGCCGCCGTCAGATACTCGACGTCACCTACGCCGACGACCCGGCCGTCTGCGGCGGCGAGGTACGCCTCGTCGATCTCGAGCTCGATGGCATTCAGCACGAACTCCGATGTCGGGTCGGCCACGGCGACTGCGATCGACACGTGTCCATCGAAGGTGAACGACTCGAGGTCCGGCGCGAGCTCGAGGTCGTAACGCACCGGCACGACATTGCGTGGGAGCCGATAGTCGGCTTCTTCAGCCACTCAGGTACTCCTCATCCGTCCAAACCGTCGAATGGTACCCCTGTGCCGCCATGGCGCCGATCGGGATGAGCACCGTTCTCGGGCTTAATCGAGCCCGTCCGGCGCCGACAATCTGGAGAGAGACGATGACCGATGAGACGAGGAGCCTGATGACCGGCGCCGCGAGCGACCTCGCGACGACGACCAGCGCTGCGCCGACGCGTAGTGCGTTCGACGCCGCTCCCCTGCCCATCTGGGAAGAGGACTTCAGCGCGATCGCCGCATTCGCTGATGAACAGCGTGCAGCCGGCGTCGATGACCTTCGCAGCTACCTCGAGCAACACCCGTTCGTGCTCGCCGATCTCGTTGGAACCATCAACGTGGTCAACGTGAATGAGGCGGCCATGAACCTCGTGGGTGCTGAGTCCAAGGAGGCCATGCTCGGCCCGATTCCTCCCGAACTGTTGTCGGAGGACAGCTGGAGCACTTTCGTCGACCAGTTTGCCTGCATCTTCGAAGGCAACGATCGGCTGACTACCGACTCTCAGGGCACCGACGTAGCCGGGAACCGCACCTGGCATCGCATTCACTGGGCGGCTCCGACCGCCGACGGTGTCGTCGACTACTCGCGAGTGCTCATCATGGTGGAAGACACCACGACCCACCATCAGGCAGTCGCGCAACGTGCTGCCCACGAGCGAGAGATGCGGGAGCTGATCGACATCGGCAACCGGATTCTCGGCACACTCGACGAGGAATCCGCTCTGCAGAAGATCGCCGACACGATCTCGCGGCTGACCGGGTGCGACCAGGCAGTCATCATGCTCTTCGACCACGCTGAGCGGACGTTGACACGTTCCTATGGCAACGGGTATCCGGTTGACGAGCTCGGCACGCACACCTACGAGGAGTTGATGGAAGGCATCAGCGGATGGGTCAGCCGCAACCTCGAAGCAACCATCAGTGACAACATCGCCACCGACGAACGCAACCATGGGGCAGCCCGGGAACGAGCCGGCCGGACGCCGGGGACCAAGGCGGCCGTCGCTCCGATCATCCTGTCCGGTCTCGTCATTGGGACGTTGACCGCCCTCAGTGGTCCCAGCTCCCCCGAATTCGAACCACGCCACGTGTCCTTGCTCGAATCCCTGGCGTCGCAAGCAGCAGTCGCCATCAACAACGCTCGAACGCATGCCGAGCTCCAAGCCGCCCACGTCGAACTCCAGACCACCCAGACGCAGCTCCTCACCGCACAGAAGATGGAGGCGATCGGATCACTGGCGGCCGGCATCGCCCACGAGATCAACACGCCGATCCAATACGTGGGCGACAACGTGCGGTTCCTCGACGAGTCGGCCCAGTCGATCTTCGAGCTCCTGGACGTCGTTGCTCAGTTCATCGATGGGATCGAAGACCGTGAGGAGTTCGCGGAGTTCGTCGCCGACTACCGGCGGCTCGAGGAAGAGGCGGACATCGAGTTCATTCGCGAAGAGGCGCCGCTGGCCATCTCGCAGAGCCTCGAAGGAGCAGAACGGGTCGCCGAGATCGTCCGTGCGATGAAAGAGTTTGCCCATCCTGGCTCGGACGAGAAGGCGCCCATCGACATCAACCGCAACATCAAGACCACCGTCGCCGTCGCTCGGAACGAGTGGAAGTATGTCGCCGATGTCAATTTGGAGCTCGACCCGAACGTGCCGCAAATCCCGGCACTCGCCGGACCGCTCAACCAGTCACTGCTGATCATCGTCGTCAACGCCGCCCAAGCCCTCGAGGAGCACCTCGACCTCGGCGCAGGCGAGAAGGGCACGATTTCGATCAGCACGACCGTCGAGGGTGAGGACGCCGTCGTCCGCATCGCCGACGACGGACCTGGGATCCCGGAACATGTCGTGGGGCGGATCTTCGACCCGTTCTTCACCACCAAGGAAGTCGGCAAGGGTTCGGGCCAAGGCCTGTCGATCGCGCTGTCGGCGATCGTCGACAAACACCAGGGAAAGCTCGAGGTCGAGACTGCCGAAGGACAAGGCACGACATTCGTGATCCGACTCCCGCTGACCGAGAAGGAGGCTGCGTGACCGACACGACCACCAGCGTTCTCTTCGTCGATGACGAGGACCGCGTGCTGTCCGGCCTGCGCCGGATGCTGCGGCCATATCGCAGCGATTGGACGATGACCTTCGTCGGGTCGGCCAACGAAGCCCTCGGAGAGATGGCGAACGCGCACTTCGACGTCATCGTGTCGGATGTCCGCATGCCGGGTATGGACGGCATCGAGCTGCTCGAAGCCGTCGCCGAGCGGTACCCGGACATGATCCGCATCATCCTGTCGGGCCACGCCGGCGAAGACTCAACCCGACGAGCCACCGGAGTCGCCCACCAGTACCTCGCCAAGCCGTGCAGCGCCGAGCAGGTACGCGAGACAGTGCAGCGGTCGGCCATCATCCGACAGCGGCTCGAGGACCCCGATCTCATCCGAGCGGTTGCGGCAACCAAGACGCTGCCCAGCGCACCGACGCTGTATCACGACCTCACCGTCGAGTTGCGTTCCGAGGATCCCTCGCTCCGCCGCGTCAGCGACATCGTGGGTCGCGACCCGGCGATGACGGCCAAGATCCTGCAGATGGTCAACTCCGCCTTCTTCGGGCTGCGGCGCCACGTGACCGACGTCCACCAAGCCGTGACGCTGCTCGGGACCGACACGATTGCGGCGCTGGCCCTGAGTGTCCACGTCTTCGCCACCGCCAACGTGCCGCTCGCCCTCAAAGACCACATCGAGTCGCTGTGGGCCCGGTCGCTCTCGGTCGCGACGACGGCCAAAGAGCTCATGGCCCACGGCAACGAGGATCCGGCAATCGCCGACGAGGCATTCCTTGCCGGACTGCTGCACGATTGCGGCAAGCTCGTCCTGATCACCAACTTCCCGGATGACTACCAGCTGCTCGTCGACAACGGTGCCGACTGCGCTGCCGAGGCGGCTCGTTTCGGTGTCGACCACGGTGCCATCGGAGCGCACCTTCTCGGATTGTGGGGGCTGCCGGACACCATCGTCGAAGCGGTTGCGTATCACCACTCGCCGATGGCCGGTCCGAGCCGGAGCCTGTCGCCGCTGAGCGTCGTCCACGCCGCCGCGGCCCTCGAGGAACGGGCCGACTCCAACGCACCTCCCCCGTGGGACATCGCCTACCTCGACGAGGCGGGCCTCAAGGACTCGATGCCGGCGTGGCTCCGTATCGCCGAGGACATCGAGTACGCACGGGAGAACCCGTGAAACACCGAGTGCTCCTGGTCGACGACGAGCAGCGGGTACTCGACGGCTATCGCCGCAACCTCCGCAAGGAGTTCGACCTCGACACGGCATCGAGCGGCCGCGAGGCGCTCACGAAGATCCACCCGGCCGTGCCGTTCGCCGTCGTGGTGAGCGACTTCCAGATGCCGGAGATGAACGGCGTGCAGTTCCTCAGCGAGGTCGCCAAACGAACGCCGGACACCGCCCGCATCATGCTCACCGGGCAAGCCGACATGAACGCCACCATTGCCTCGATCAACGAGAGCAAGGTCTTCCGCTTCCTGACCAAGCCGTGCCCGCCCGACATGCTCGCTACCGCCCTCATGGACGGCATCGAGCAGTACCGCCTCGTTCAGGCCGAACGTGAGCTCCTCGAGCAGACACTCCAACGCACCGTCCAGGTGCTGATCGAGGTTCTGGGGCTCGTCGACCCCGACACCCACCACGCCAGTGCCAAACTGCGCGATCAGGTCGTCGAGCTGTGCGGTGCGTTGGGCCTCACCGACACCTGGCAATTCGAGCTCGCATCGATGCTGAGCCAGCTGGGGACCATTGCACTCCCAGCCGATGCCGTAGCCCACTTCCGAACCGGCAAGTCTCTGAGCCCATCGGATCAGATGCTCCTCGATGGGCATCCCCAATCGGCCTACAACCTGCTCGTTCAGATCCCTCGATTGGAGCCGGTTGCACGTATGGTGCTCGCCCAGGAGCGGCCTCCGATGTCGCGCCCCCTGCGCCCCAACGAGCCGGATGACGACGACATCGTGGCCATGGGCGCCCACCTCCTCAACGTGACCCTCCAGTTCCGCCGCCTCCGCACCCGGATGCCCGCAGCACAAGCCATCGCAGAGCTCCGCGAAACCGGCGGGTCACCGTTCCGGCAGTCACTCATCGACATCCTGGAACGCGACACCACCGGTTTGGCCGCGCTGGTCCCCCGTCGGGTCACCATCGCCGAGCT
>JASJAX010000012.1 GCA_030066755.1 Acidimicrobiia bacterium | reverse complement strand
GTTCTGGCCGAACACCCCGGTGACTTCGGCGCCTTCGACCGACATCCCCGCCGAATCACGAACGTCGATCTTGACCTTTGCGCGCCACTTCGGCCCATCGAGCTCGATGGCTGTCGCGTCGAGATCATGCGAGTGAACCTCGATCGGCTGGTACACGATGATCGTCGTGCCGTCGCTGTCATCGCCGAAGGCATCGTGGTTGGCGTCTGGGTCGTACTCGGCGTAGCCGGGTGGGGGTGCGACGTCCGTGACGGTGAAGGGCCGGTCGCTCTTCGTGTCCTTGACCCGCATCTTGACCTGGCACTTGCCGTTGGCGCCGGTCGTACAGCTGCGGACCGAGCTGGATCCGAAGACGCCGGTGACCACCGCTCCCTCGACCGGTTCCTCGTTGGCGTCGTAGATCGTGATACGTACCAGCGCTCTCCACTTGTCGCCTTCGAGCTGTTTCGGATCAGCGCCGAGGTTGTGGACGTGGATCGGCGGCGGCTCATTGGTCGCCTCGACCGACGCAGCGTCGTTGTCCGTGTCGCCGTCGTTGTCCGTGACGGTGAGCGTGATGGTGTAGTCGCCGGCCTCGTCGTAGGTGTGCGACGTGGTTTCGCCGCTGCCGTTGGAGCCGTCGCCGAAGTTCCACGAGTACGAGACGATGGTGCCGTCCGGGTCGGACGATCCGCCTGCGTCGACATCACAGTTGCGGTACTCGCAGGTCACCGTGAACGACGCCGTCGGCGGCTCGTTGGTGGCCGTTGCCTGGCGAGTCGTGCCGTCGTTCCCACCGTCGTTGTCGGTGACGGTCAGCGTCACGGTGTAGGTGTCGACATCGTCGTAGGTGTGCGAGGTGGTTTCGCCGCTCCCGTTGGAGCCGTCGCCGAAGCTCCACGAGTACGAGACGATGGTGCCGTCCGAGTCGGATGATGCACCGGCGTCGAACGAACACTCGCGGAAGTCACAATCGACGGTGAACGAGGCGTTCGGCGGGGCGTTCGTCGTAGTGGCGTTCTCGGAGTCGTTGTCGGTTGCACCGTCGTTGTCGGTTACGGTCAGCGTGACGGTGAACGTGTCGACATCGTCGTAGGTGTGGGTGACGTTCTCGCCGCTGCCGTTGGTGCCGTCGCCGAAGTTCCACGAGAACGACTCGATGTTGCCATCCGGGTCGAACGATGATCCGGCGTCGAACTCACACTCACGGAACGTGCAGTCGACGGAGAAGGCTGCGGTGGGCGCAACGTTGGGCCCGACGAACAGACCGCGCGTCCGCCAATCGCCACTCGTCGTCACCAGGCTGTCGTTGCCCGACACCGTGCCATTGGCGAACGCGATTCGCCGCAGATCGCCGCTACTCGAATCGGCGAAGTAGATGAATCCACCCGAGAGGAACATCCCGCGTACCCGGTTCGGGTCCAGCTGGCCGACGGTGCCATCGGCCGTGTAGGGCGCAGCCCCGACGGCGTCGCTCTCCGGCGTGAAGTACCGATAGAACAGGTTCGAGCTGCCCGAGAGGGTGTAGTAGAGCCGTCCGTCGGACGGATCGAAGAACATGCCGGTGATCGAGTCGAGATCGTCGATGAAGTTGCTGTTGTTGAGGTCGAGAGCGGTCGGCGCGCCCCACGACGTTCCGTCGAAGGTGCGTTTGAGGAGCGTTTCGTTCGACCAGCCGGTGTAGACGGTGTCGTTCACTCGGACTGCACCGCGAGCTGCAAACCAGTCCTCGCTTCCGTTGAAGGAGGTCGTGTTGCCTGCGGTACCGCCCGGTTCGAGGAAGCGGCGCCGCACGTCGTCGTCGTTGCCACCGGCCGACACCTCGCCGAGGTGGAAGACATAGCCCGGGATCGTTTCGACGACGTCATCCGCCACGACGATGGCGCCGGCAGCCGGCGGATCGGGGAAGAGGGCCAGCCGCTGGCGCAGCTCACCGGACCAACGATCGGTATCACTGCCGCCCCACAACCCGGAGCCGTTCACCATGAAGTCGAAGACGCCGACACCTCGCTCGCGGCCCGGATCCCACGAGTACGGCATGCCATTGCGAACGTCCAGCGCCGCAATGCCCTCACGGTCGATTGCCCCGGGCCCCTCGGAGTCGCCGGCGTACGGGTTGTTCACCCACCGCATGTGGCCACCGATGTAGGCGACGCCCTGGGAGATCTCGACGGCGTAGGTCGTGTCGCCGCCGGTGTAGTTCACCCAACTCGGTTGGAGCCCCGTCCCGGTGACATCGATCTCGAAGCGGGAGATCGTGTCACACGAGACGCCCGCATTGATTCCGCCGGCCCATGCTCCGGTCGTGGAGATCACTGCGTACGTACCGTCTTCGGAGATGTCGAGGTCACGCATGTAGGTGTTGAACGAGCCGCTGCACGAAGAGGTGAAGAACGTCGTGGCCCAATTGGCAACCGATGCGGTGGCTCCGCTCGTGTCGAGCATGGCGATCTGATTGCGGGCGCTTCCGTCGGCCGCCGTGAAATTGCCGATGATGAGGAGCTGATCGCCGTCGGGGGTGACTTCCATCTTGATCGCCCCGGTGGCGCCTCCGTTGTGCGTTCCAGAGAGCGCAACATTCATGAAGCTCGACACCGCGCCGCTCGTACCGTTGATGCTGGCGAGGCCGGGCCGGGTCTGGAAGCCGACCTCGTCGAAGAAGCCGGCAACGATCAACTGATTGTTGATCTGACGGAGATCGCGCACCTCGGACTCGATGTGGGCGGCGTCGAAGCCGGCAACGCGGGCGCCGGTGGCGGGGTTGAGTTTGGCGACCTTGCGTTCGGTGTCGCCGTTGACGGTGTTGAAGTCGCCGGCGATGAAGATCCCGGAGCCGTCGTTGGCCGGGAGGATGGCGCGCACGATGGTGCCGTCGAGTGTGACGTTGAATCCGGTGTCGACAACGCCGGTCGTGGCGTCGAAGGCAGCGATCCGAGTGCGGTTGTAGGTAGTTCCGCCGTTGCTGGTGGCGTTGGCAACCTGCGTGAACGTGCCGCCGATGTAGATGCGGTCGTCGACCTGAGCAATGGTCTCGACCTGGCCGTTGAGCACGTTCGGGGTCCAGTTGCGCGGGTTCTCGCTCATCAGGATGCTGTCGGCCGAGGAGACGGCCGGGATCATCGCGAGCATCGTGGCGAGTACCACGAGTCCGATCCAGCGCCTGCCGCGTGCGTGCGTCCCCACCATTTCAAGCCCCTGTGTCCGATGCCCGGGTCTCCGCCCCTTGCGAGACCGCCTGGTTTGACTCTAGCCCGGGCCGGGGCGCAACGGCAGAGGCCGTCTGATCAGGGATGGACCATTTCCCTGTGTTGGCCTTTGACTAGTCAGCAACGGCCAACACTGGGAGGAGGGCGTCAACGAGCGTCGAGAACCGTTCACGGGCTTCGGCCGCCGTCTCGGTCACTTCCTCGTGCGACAGTGGTGTCGGCGAAATCCCGGCGGCGAGGTTGGTGACGAGCGAGATCCCGCCGACGCGTATACCCATGTGATTCAGCGCGATCGCCTCCGGTACGGTCGACATTCCGACCAGGTCGGCTCCGAGCCGCCGTGCCATTTGGACCTCCGCCGGCGTCTCATAGGTCGGTCCGAGGAACCAGGCGTAGACGCCCTCTTTGTAGGCGATGTCCTGCTCAGCGCTGAGGCGCTCGATGTGGCCCCGTACGGCCGGGTGATACGTGTTCGTCATGTCGGGGAATCGAGGCCCGAGGCGCTCATCGTTCGGGCCCAGCAACGGATTGCGGCCGGTCATGTTCAGGTGGTCGCGGATGGTCACCAGGTCTCCAGGAACGAGTCCGTCCCCGACACCACCCGCAGCATTGGTGAGGAGGACGGTGTGGCATCCGGCCAGTGCGGCGGTGCGGACGCCGAACACGACCTCATCCATCTCCCACCCCTCGTAGGTATGGACGCGACCTGCGAAGAGCAGCGCCGTGCCCCCACCGGCAAGCTCGGCGGAGAACAGGCTGCCTGCGTGGCCTTCGACCTTCGGGACCGGGAATCCGGGAATCGTGGTGTACGAGACCTCGATCGCCCCGGGGAGCGTCGCCGCATAACTGCTGAGTCCCGACCCGAGCACGACGGCAACGTCGTGTGCGGTTCGCCCGGTTGCGTCGGCGATCGCTGCGGCTGCGGTCTGGGCGGCGTCATAGTCCATGAGCACTCCTTGCTGCTTGGTGCGATGCCGGTTGTGTCACCGTACCTCGTCGATCACGAGCGGTACGTCGTCGACCGGCTCGTCGTGGATGTCCCAGGCCCGATCCAGGTACGGCATGGCGGCGGCGAGCCGCGCCTCGTCCCGGTAGGAGATCGTCGCAAGCACGTCTCCGCTCGACACCCGGTCACCGCGTTTGGCCGCCAGCGTGATCCCGACTCCTGCGTCGACGATGTCTTCCTTCTGCTCACGACCGCCGCCGAGACGCACCGAGGCGACCCCGAGTTCGAGGGCATCACAGCGCCGGACGACGCCGTCGCGATCCGCCCGAATCTCGTGGCGCAGCGGCGCACGATCGAGGATCGACCGGTCCTCGAGAACACGCGGATCGCCGTCCTGGGCTTCGATGACCGCTCCGAAGAGTTCGAGAGCGGCGCCGTTGTCGACGACCCGCTCGAGTCGGGCCCGCGCATCAGTCGGATCGTCGGTGATGCCTCCGAGCAGCAGCATCTCGACACCGAGCCGGTAGGTCAGCTCGACGACGTCTGACGGGCCTCCGCCACGCAGGACGTCGATCGATTCCTGGAGCTCGTTGGCATTGCCGATTTCGACACCGAGCGGCTGGTCCATGTCGGTGAGGATGGCGCTCACACGCGTGTTGTGAGCAGCGCCGATGCCGACCATCGTTCGGGCCAGTTCACGCGCTCGATCGAGGTCCTTCATGAAGGCGCCGGAGCCCACCTTCACGTCGAGAACGAGGCCGTCGATGTCTTCGGCGAGCTTCTTGGACATGATGGACGACGAGATCAGCGGGATGGACTCGACGGTCCCGGTGGCGTCTCGCAGTGCGTAGATCCGGCGGTCTGCGGGAACCAGGGTCAACGATTGACCGGCGAGAACGAGACCGAGCCGTTCGAGGATCGACGTGAACTCGTTCGGATCGAGTTCGACGCGGAATCCGGGAATGCTCTCCAGCTTGTCGAGAGTTCCGCCGGTGTGGCCGAGCCCCCGTCCCGACATCATCGGAACGGCGAGACCGCAGGCCGCCACCATCGGAGCCAGCGGGATCGAGATCTTGTCGCCGACGCCTCCTGTGGAGTGCTTGTCGACCTTCGGGCGGCCGATGTGACTGAAGTCGAGGACGTCACCGGAGTGGAGCATGGCCTCGGTCCACGGGGAGAGCTCCGCCGCACTGAAGCCGTTGAGGAACACCGCCATCAGGAATGCCGACATCTGGTAGTCCGGGATCGTGTTGTCCGTGTAGCCGGCGATGATCCACTTGAGTTCGTCGCCGGTGAGTGTGCCGCCGTCACGTTTGCGCTGGATCAGCGAGTTCATGCTGTGGTGGCCGGTGCCCATGGCGCTCCTGCAGATCGCGAAAACGCCAGCCTACCGACCGGAGCGGGTTCATGACAGGGCCCGTTGGGCCCGGTCGAGCAGCCGCAGTGCCCTTGCGAAGCGCCGTACAGTACGGATCGAGACCCAGATCCAAAGGAGCAGCACGATGGCGGCAGACGGCGGCGTCTCCGAGATCTTCGATCCGCAACGGTGGACCGAGGTCGAGGGGTTCGACTTCACCGACATCACCTATCACCGCGCCGTCGATCAGGGAACGGTGCGGATCGCGTTCGACCGTCCCGAGGTACGTAATGCGTTCCGCCCTCACACCGTTGATGAGCTCTACCGTGCCGTCGACCATGCCCGGATGAGTTCCGACGTCGGCTGCGTGCTCCTGACGGGCAACGGTCCGTCGCCCAAGGATGGCGGATGGGCGTTCTGCTCAGGGGGTGATCAACGCATCAGGGGAAGAGACGGGTACAAGTACGCCGAGGGCGAGACGGCCGCATCGATCGATCCCGGACGTGTCGGGAGGCTCCACATCCTCGAGGTGCAGCGGCTGATCCGGTTCATGCCAAAGCCGGTGATCGCAGTGGTGCCCGGGTGGGCGGTCGGCGGCGGCCACAGTCTCCACGTCGTGTGCGATCTGAGCATTGCCAGCCGCGAACACGCAGTCTTCAAACAGACGGATACCGACGTGGCGAGCTTCGACGGTGGCTTCGGCTCGGCATATCTCGCCCGTCAGGTCGGCCAGAAGTTCGCTCGAGAGGTCTTCTTCCTCGGACGCGACTACTCCGCTGAGGACGCGCACCGCATGGGCATGGTCAATGCAGTGGTCGATCACGACGAACTCGAGAACGTGGCGCTCGAGTGGGCGGCGGAGATCAACGCCAAGTCACCGACGGCGAACCGGATGGTCAAGTTCGCGTTCAATCTCGTCGACGACGGCCTCGTCGGCCAACAAGTGTTCGCCGGCGAAGCCACTCGGCTGGCGTACATGACCGACGAGGCCCAAGAAGGACGCGATGCCTTCCTGGAGAAGCGAGATCCCGACTGGAGCGGATTCCCGTATCACTACTAGGAGGGTGTTGAGCATGTGGCACGAGGGATCGCCCGAACCTCGGTGCGGCTGACCCTTCGTGTCAGCTGCGATCCCGAATCGCCATTGCTCAACAGCCTCCGCTAGGCCGGGCTTCGCCCGGCAGTACTGAGTACTGAGTACAGAGACTCAGAAGGCAGCATCCGGGTACGTCGGCTGCTCGAAGAGGGCCAGCTCGTCTTCTGTGGGGATTTCGATTGTGTGGGCGTAGGTCTCGAGTTGGAGGCGGGTCATCGGTGGGGACTCGAGGGCTCGGGTGTGGATGCGTTCCCAGAGCACTTCGAGCGGGACGTCCAGGTAGTGGAGCTCGACGGCTGCGCCGAGCGCTCTTGCGCCCTCTCGGAGAGTGTCGCGCTCTTCGCGGCCCCAGGTGCCCCACTCGATGATGACGGTGTGTCCTCGACGGAGAAGCTCCTGGGTGAGCTCCCATTGGACACGCTCGATCGTTGCCCGTGTTTCGGCGTCCCAGAGGTTGATTCCGGCTGAATCCATCCAATCGTCCGGGGACATGCGGATTGCACCGAGTCGCTCGGTGAGCGCAGTGGCGTGGGTCGTCTTCCCTGACCCGGGAAGCCCACACACAATGATCAAGCGAGGTCCCGACGTGTCGGTCATCACCGCAGTATGACGCCGTGTCAGCCCAGCGGCACGACGTCGTCATCGAGACATCACGTCGGGGCGGCTAGCGTCGCCGTCGATGACTGCCCGGCACCCTGTCCCTCCTGGTGAGCTGCGTCGAGAGCTCGGCGTTGTGGGCGCCGTGTTCATGGGACTCGGGTCGATTGTTGGCACCGGGGTGTTCGTGTCTATCGGCATCGCCGCCGGGATCACCGGTCCGTCGGTGGTTCTGGCCGTAGTCCTCGCATCGTTGGTCGCCACCGCGAACGGTCTGTCGAGTGCCCAGCTCGCGGCGGCCCACCCGGTGAGCGGAGGTACGTACGAGTACGGCTATCGGTACCTCAACCCCACGCTGGGGTTCACCGCCGGGTGGATGTTCCTCTTGGCCAAGTCGGCGTCGGCGGCGACCGCCGCCCTCGGGTTCGGTGGATACCTGCTTGATCTCTTCGGTGTCGGAACCGGCTGGCTCGTGCCGACGGCGTTGGTCGCCGTGGTGGTGTTGACGGCCATCGTGTGGGCAGGGGTTCGGAGCTCGAACGCCGTCAACATCACGATCGTCTCGGTGACACTCCTCGCCCTCGTTACCTTCGTTGCGGTGGGGCTGCCGGAGATCGACCGTGGCAACTTCGATGGGTTCATCGGTGATGGCGGCGCCCCAGGGTTCCTCGAGGCGATTGCGCTGATGTTCGTCGCCTACACCGGTTACGGCCGCATTGCCACGCTTGGTGAGGAGGTGCGGGAGCCGCAGCGCACGATCCCGAAGGCCATCATCGCAACCTTGGTCACGACCATGGTCGTGTATGCCGCCGTGGCCCTGGTTGCGGTGGGTGTCGGTGGAGCCGACACGCTGGCCGGTTTGACCGAGGAGTTCGCCGCGCCGCTCGAGGAGCTGGCCAAGGGTTTCTCAGGCAACGGGCTGGCGGCTTTCGTTGCGATCGGAGCGATCACGGCGATGCTCGGTGTGCTCCTCAATCTCGTTCTCGGCCTTTCGCGAGTGCTGCTGGCAATGGGCCGGCGTGGCGATGTGCCATCGGCCACGGCTCGGATCAATCCTGAAGGAACGACGCCGACAGTCGCCGTTCCGGTCATGGGCGCGGTCATCGCCCTGCTGGTCCTGATCGGCGACGTTCGGACGACGTGGACGTTCAGTGCCTTCACGGTGCTGATCTACTACTCGATCACCAACCTGGCGGCGTTGCGCCTGCCGGCCGACGATCGGCGCTTCCCGCGGTGGATCTCCGTCGGCGGCCTCGTTGCGTGTTTCTTCCTGGCGTTCTGGGTCGATCCCGTCGTATGGCTCGCCGGGTTGGGGCTGCTCGCTGTCGGTTTCGTGGCACGGTCGGCGGTGCGACGGTATGGGGGATAATCGCATCGACCCACGAACGGAGTGACCTCATGCAGTATCAGTCCTTTTCCACGACCGGCTGGAGCGTGTCGCGGATCGGGTTTGGGGCCTGGGCGATCGGAGCGGAATGGGGCCACGTCTCCGAAGACGAGGCGATGTCCGGACTTCATGCCGCGTTCGAGCGCGGGGTGAACTTCATCGACACCGCCGACGTATACGGGGACGGACGAAGCGAGCGACTCGCCGGCCGTTTGCGCAAGGAACGGCCCGGAGACGACGTCTACATCGTGACCAAGGCCGGCCGCCGACTCGACCCGCACGTGGCCGACGGTTACAACCGAGCGAACTTGACGGCCTTCGTCGACCGGAGCCTCACGAATCTCGACACCGAGGTGATCGATCTGGTGCAGCTGCACTGCCCGCCTACCGAGGTGTATTACCGCCCGGAGGTGTTCGCGGTGCTCGACGACTTCGTTGCAGCGGGGAAGATCCGCCACTACGGAGTGAGCGTCGAGAAGGTCGAGGAGGGACTCAAGGCGATCGAGTATCCCGGCGTGAAGTCGGTGCAGATCATCTTCAACATGTTCCGGCAACGGCCCGCCGAGCGGTTCTTCGCCCGGGCTCAGGAGCAGAACGTGGCGATCCTGGCCCGGGTGCCACTGGCAAGCGGACTTCTGACTGGCAAGATGAGCGCCTCGTCGTCATTCGCCGCCGACGATCACCGCAACTACAACCGGCACGGTGAGGCGTTCGATGTCGGAGAGACCTTTGCCGGCGTGCCCTTCGATGTCGGCCTGGCTGCGGTCGATCGTTTGCGTGAAGTGGTTCCTGCGGGCATGACGATGGCCATGATGGCGTTGCGGTGGATTCTCATGTTCGACGCCGTGACCCTGGCCATTCCGGGTGCGAAGAACCCGGAGCAGGCGATCGACAATGCCCGTTCAGCCGAGCTGGAGCCGCTCGATGACGAGACGATGGACGCCGTGCGAGCGATCTACCAGGAACTCATCAAGCCGCACGTTCACCAACGTTGGTGAGTGGCTGACATGAGACGGGTGCTCGTCACCGGGTCGTCCGGCCAGGTCGGGGCGGCGGCGTGTGCGGTGCTCGAAGCCGCCGGCTGGAATCCATCACGGTTCGACCTCGTCGAGGGTCAGGATGTGCGAGATGGCAGCGCCGTGTTCGACGCGGCTGCCGGTTGCGAAGCGATTGTTCACGCCGGGGCGATTGCGCACGACTCGGCCGGTACGCCAGACGAGATCGTGGCGACCAACGTGCTCGGTACGTGGCATGTGCTCTCCGCAGCCGAGGCGCACGGCGTCGATCGGCTCGTGTACTTCTCCTCGGGGCAAGTCTTCGGCTTCGCCGACGGGGAGGGGACACCGGATTCATTTCCGATCAATGACTCGTTTCCGCTGCGGGCGGCGCGGCCGTACGGCATGTCCAAACGGTTGGCAGAGGCGATGTGTGAGATGTGGACCGCTCGCACCGGGATCTCGACGGTCGTGCTGCGACCGGTGATGATCCTCGACGATGCGACGCTCGCACGCACGAACGAAGCTGATGTCGAGTTCGGTGCCTTCGTGCACGTCGATGACGTTGCGGCTGCGGTACGGCTCGCGCTCGAGTCCCCGATCGAGGGCCATATCCGGATGATCTTGTGCGGTCCCGGACCGTTCGACACGTCGGTTGCCGAGACGACCCTCGGCTGGCGCCCCACCCGTGCCTGGCAGAGCTGATCGAAGCGACGATCTCAACACTGTCTGGAGGATCCTTGGCGAGTCGTGTCGAAAACCGGCATCGCCATCCGTCGTCGTGGTGAGGACGCGGAGATACCGCGATGACGGAGAAGGAGCGAAGGCAATGGCGAAGTACGCACTCATCTTCCACGGCGGCGGCATGGCTGAGACCGAGGAAGAGCAGGCAGCGGTGATGGCGGCATGGGGTGCCTGGATGGAGGGCCTCGGCGGTGCACTGAAGGATCCGGGGAACGCAATTGGCAACTCGAGCACCATCAATGCCGACGGATCGGTGACCGCAGGCGGGGGAGCGAACCCGGCAACGGGATACACGCTGCTCGAAGCAGACTCGCTCGATGCGGCCTTGGCGCTCGCCAAGGACAACCCGATCCTCCAGTCAGGTGGGTCGATCGAGGTGGCGGAAACCATCGAGATGTAGGGCAGCGGTGTCCAGGGGGAGGGGCGGGACTCGCTCCCGCCCCTCGCTGCGTCAGGGGCCGCGGGGCGCCACGGTGTAGCGGTGCCCGAGCGGGGAAACCCACTCGTGCTCCCCCGTGTCGAGTCGTCGATACCGCCAGCCGTAGTCATGCCGGATCCGGTGATGGTGCCGGCACAGGGGAGCGAGGTTGTCGACATCGGTCGGGCCGTTGTCGAGCCGCGGCGTGATGTGATCGAGGTCGGACTGAGTCGCCGGCATGCGGCAACCCGGGTGGACACACGTGCGGTAGCGAGCGTGGACCTTTCGTTGTTCTGCAGCCGTCGGTCGGTAGCGGGTGACGCCGGTGTGGACGACGTCACCGGTAACCGGGTCGGTGACGGTGAACCGCCACTCGGCGTCTGGTTGTGAAGCCACCGTCTGGCGGGCGATGTCGGCACCGACCGGACCGAATCCGGCGAGATGGCCGGGCCGGTCATCGAGGCCGGCAAGCGTCGTGAGTCCGACGTGGAGGTCGACGACGGCACGGTCGCCGGTACCTTCGGTCGGGTCGTCGCCGTTGATCAGGTCGAGAAACACATCGGCACGAAGCTGATCCATCGTGCGGGCCTCGTTGGGCCCTCGCAGACCTCGGGCGATGCGATTGATGTAGCGCATGCCCGACTCGAGCCGGTGAGGAGGCATGTCCAAGGCGTACGCATTCGCGGTGCCATGGACGCTGGGCTCAGCGACGACTCGCCGGTCGCCGACGGCGTTGTCGTATCGACGTTGCGCGTCCTCCGGGTCGTCTTCGACGCAGCGGAGCCGCAGTTCGGTGGCCAGCTGCGCGCTCGTGAGGCTGGAGGCATGGGGGAGGACCGTATCCACGACGGATCGGGCGCCGGCGATCGAGAGGTGTTCGGTGCCGCGGAGCAGCGTTCGAGCTCGGCGCAGGTCGATCCGGCCCTCCATGAGTGCGTCCAGGACGCTCGGCAGGCGACGGTGGAGGTCGAGGGCCGTCGACAGTTCGTACTCGGCCGTCCGCCGCGTGAGGTGCAGCGCGGCGCCGATCTCGGCGGCCGCAGCTTCCTCGGGGGCATTGGCGTCGAGCTCGTCCTCTGAGGCAATGGTGGCGACGAGCTCGACCATCGACCGATAGAGCTGCGCAGTGGCGTAGGACACCAGCTCCTGTTGTGCTTTGAGCAGCCGGAGCTGGTCGTGCCCGTTCATGCGGCGAGCATCGAGCATCGTGACGACGGCAGCGCTTGCCGGGTTCGGCGGGGCGCTGCCGATCGCCTCGAACCAATCGTCTGAGACGTGACGCGGGGGCGCATCGTTCTCGCCGGGCCACGGGTCAGGCATCAGGTCGTCGACGAACGCAAGATCGTTCATGGCTCGATCCTGTCACCCAGGTGTGACAGAAAGCCGCGTGGTGAACGCGACGAGATCCGTGCGTAGAGGAACGAGTCGATAGAGCGACGAGATCGTTCGATGGGGACCGCAGTCGTCGCCTTGACCAGGGCCAGCCGGCGGCTCCCGCAAAGGGCCTGACGGACGAAGGCCGGTCGATGTGGTCGCTCGATGATGACCCGGTCGTCGGGCATACTCCAGGCAATGGCGCCGACGCTCTACATGCTGTGCGGGTTACCCGGATCAGGCAAGACAACACGAGCCAAGGAGCTCGAAGCCGCCGGCGAGGGAGTTCTGCTGAACGCCGACTCCTGGGTCTGCCGGCTGTTCCCCGACGACGCAGAGGCCGCAGCCAGAGACGAGCGGAAGGCGCGTGTCCATCGGGTGCAATGGGAACTTGCCGAACGCCTGTTGACCGATGGAATCAGCGTCATCTGGGACCACGGTGTCTCGTTGCGAGCTGAACGAGACCACTATCGCCACCGCGCTCGGAAGCTCGGAGCCATCGTGCAGACGGTCTTCCTCGATGTCCCTATCGAGACGCTGCACGAACGTCTCGCCGACCGAAACACCAATCTCCCTGCGGGGGACTTCCATATCTCGGTCCAGGAACTCAACGACATGGCTGCGCTCTTCGAACCACCGACTCCCGACGAAGCAACCGAACACTGACACCGTTGGTCCATCGGCACGCGCGGGAGTCGGCGCGGCCGGCCCCGCACGAGGGTGTGCTGATCTGCGCGCCGTCGGCTTCGGGTGCGTAGTGTCGGTGCCCCGAAAGGAGATGGGCGATGGCGAAACTGCTCTTCATCGGTACCTACGGAACGGATGATCCGACTCGCGCAACGATGCCATTCGTTGGTGCTGTTGGTGCCTTGATGAAGGGTCACGACCCCACCGTGCTCCTGATGGGCGAGTCCGTGTACATGCTGCGCGGCCATGTGCTTGATCACGTTCACGGTGTCGGGTTCCCGCCGTTGCGTGAGTTGGTCGACAAGATCCTGGGTGCGAAGGTCCCGTTGTATGCCTGACTGCCCTGTGCAGGGGCCCGTGAGGTCTCAGGTGAGGATTTCGACGGCACTATCACAGAGTTCGTCGGCCCCGATGGGCTTGCAGAGTTGGTCGCCTCCCACGACCGAGTCGTGACCTTCTAGGCCCTAACCCGCGGCTTGTGCAACCGGACTCAAGAGGGGGTTAGCCTCGTTCCCGTGACCGACGAAGCTGTTGGCCCACGAGGTCGAGCCATTACGTGGGATGGGTTCCAGGAACGTCTAGCGGTCATGTTCCAGTCGTTCCAGTCGGCCGAGCAGTCGGCGTATCTCGACTTCGAGCCACGTGCATCCGACGTGATCATCTCCCCGTTCCCCAAATGCGGCACGACCTGGTTGCAGCAGATCGTCCACAGTCTGCGTACCGGCGGAGACATGGACTTCCACGACATCTACGAAGTCGTGCCGTTCATCGAGATCGCCCCAGAGATGGGTATCGATGTCAATGGACCACAGAAGGCAGAACCGAGGGCGTTCAAGTCACACTTCGGATGGGATGAAGTGCCGAAGGGATGCCGTTACATCGTCTCCTTCCGAGATCCACAAGATCAAGTGGTGTCCTTCTACCACTTCATGACCGGGTGGCTCATCGAGCCAGGAGCGATTCCCCTGGACGACTTCGTGGCATACAGCGCCCTCGACCGCGATGGTGGAGCGGACTATTGGGACCACATGGCTTCCTGGCTCAGACAACGTGAGAACCCTGACGTTCTGCTGCTCACGTTCGAAGAGATGAAGCGCAATCTCCGAGGCGCCGTCGAGCGAATCGCCAGTTTCATCGGTACCGACGATCAGGACTCCGTAGACGTTGCAGTCGACCACTCGTCCTTCGCATTCATGTCCTCCCACAGTGCGCCGTTTTCCGAACCGTGGCAACGGCGTCGTATGGCCCGGCTGCTTGGGATTCCTGTCGAGAGCGACGCCACGAAGGTACGCCGGGGTGCCGTTGGCGACAACAAAGCGGAACTCTCAACAGCCACGCGTATGCGGCTGGATCAGATCTGGGAGCAGACAATCGCCGTCGACTTCGGGTACTCCAACTACCGGCAGCTTGATCATGCCCTGCGCCGATAGCGCGGATCACCCGCGCTCGAGGACCGCCAACCGGCGCTAGTCCTCGAAGCTCCGCGCCGCCTCCTCGAGGCGTTCGCGATAGGCCGCCCACCACGCAGCATCGCCGTCGGGGAGGTTGTCGTTGTCCTTGCGTAGTCCCGCCGTACCGTCGATGAGCTCGCGCACGATGTCGGCGTGACCCGCATGGCGATGTGTCTCGGTGGCCACGTGGACCAGCAGGCGGTGCAAGGTGACTTCGTTGTGCTCAGGCGGCCACCACGGGACGCGACCTACCGCATCGAGATCCAGTGCTTCGATTGTCGAGTCGGAGTGGGCGGCAGCGCGGCGGTAGAGGGAAACGATGTCCTCGCGCGACTCGTCGGGCGTTGCCCACATGTCGGCGTTCGCCTCGGCCCCTTCCTCGAACCAGGGGAGCGCTTCCCCGTGCGGCCGGTCGAAGCAATCGCCGAAGTATCCGAGTTCAACCGATGCAAGGTGTTTGACCAGCCCGAGAAGGTTGGTGCCCGTTGGTACGAGCGGTCGCCGCACGTCGTATTCGGAGAGACCGTCGAGCTTCCAGAGGACAGACTCACGCCCGACTCTGAGGTAGCGATGGAGATCGTCTTTGGCTGTTGACATGGCGGGATTCTCGCACTCGACCGGCTACATCAGCCGGATGTCCGTCTCGCTCGACCGCACGAACACCCGATGAGGTTGCACGATGCCCGGCTTCGATGAGATGCCACCCTGTTCGATCAGCGGCATCATCTTCTCGAACGCGAAATCGCCTCGATCGCTCGGAGTCGTCCACACCATGACCGTCGTGGTCTCGTCGTCGCCCGATTCCCATGAGATTGCGGCGATCAGACCGTTGGGGGGATCGCGGAACAACCCGGCTTGCTCATCGACGAGCTCGATCTCGTCGGTTGGAGCGACAACGACATCCATGAACATCACGGCACCTCCCTCTCGCCACGTGCCGCTGCCTGCGGCGGCAGCCCAAGGCTACGCGGAGCTCTTCCCAGGTGCCCTAGCCGACGACCCGGCCCTTCTCCACCTTGACTCCCTCGGCACGGAGTCGCTCGGCGTGCTCGTTCTCGTGTTTGGGGACGAGGCGGCCCGTCGATGTCACGACTCGCCACCAGGGCAAGCCCGGAGTGCTTCGCAGGAGATTGCCAACGGCGCGAGCGGCGCCCGGATATCCCGCTTCGGCGGCGACTTCGCCGTACGCCATGACTTCGCCGGGCTCGAGTGCTTCGAGAACCCGGATGACGGCCGCAGTGAAGTCGTCCGGAGCGGTCACTGTCTCCGCAGCAGCATCGACTGCATGTGGAGGTCGGGGTCGTCGTCTCGGTCGGGGAGGAAGGTCTCGAACCACTCGATCTCGAAGACTTGCTCGGCGGCGGCGAGCATCGACTCGTCGGTACGCAACGCCAGGAAGCGAGCCGGCTGGTAGAAGTCGTCGTCGTACATCCCTTCCTCGTCTCGGCCGCCCCACACGCCGAGGTACCAGAGGCCGCCGGGACGAAGTGCGTCTCGGACGTTGGTCATGACCTGAACCAGATCGGCGCTCGGGACGTGGTGGATGCAGTTCATTGCCCAGGCCGCATCGAAGCTCTCGGCTTCGACACCCAGTTCGTAGAAGTCGGCGACACGCGCCTCCAGACCCTTTGCTCGAATCAGGTCGACCTGGGCGGGGGAGAGGTCGGTCGCAACCACATCCACCCCTCGATCGGCGAACCATCGTGATGTGAACCCAACACCCGCACCGATCTCGAGCATTCGTGACTTTCCTTCGGCCCGGAGGATCTCGAGAACTCGTTCTGCGATCGGCCACCGCCACTCGGCCTCGCCCATTTCCTCACGCTGCTGGGCCACGTTGCTGTAGGTCGTGGCGATCGACTCGCGAAAGGCCTCCGGTGGCGGGCCCGGAATCAGCTTCATCAGAACGTGCCGAAGAGTCGGTCACCCATGTCGCCGAGGCCCGGGACGATGTAGTACTGGTCGTTCAACTCTCGGTCGAGCGCCGCAGCCACGATCTGTGTGTCCGGATGGTCCTCGTACATCCGCTTCACGCCTTCCGGAGCTGTGACCACGCACAGGCACGTCACGTCGCGGGCGCCGGATTCCTTGGTCTTCGTCACCGCCCAGGACAACGATCCGCCGGTGGCGAGCATCGGCTCGAGAATCAACACCGACGCGTCCTCGAGGTTCGGCATCTTGGCGTAGTACTCCATCGGCTCCGCGGTCTCCTCGTTGCGCTGGACCCCAGCGAAGCCGACCTTCACCTCGGGGATGAGGTCCAGCACCGCATCGAGCATGCCGAGACCGGCGCGCAGGACCGCGACGGCGGCGACCGAGCCGAGCTCGTAGCCGGCGGTCTCTTCCAGCGGAGACTGGATCCGCGACTTCTCGAGCGGCACGCGGCGAGTGGCTTCCATGACGAGCGAATAGGTCAGCCGGCGGGCGGCGTTGCGGAACTCCTCGGGTGCCGTCTCCTGATCTCGCAGGACGGTGAGGTAGTGACGAGCGAGCGGATGATCAATCACGGTGAGGTTCATGTCGAGGAGCGTAGAAGGACGCGTCCACCGTGGTCGAGTTCGGCAGGTACTGAGTACTGAGTATCGAGTACTGAGTACGTGCGGAGCGCTGTGTTGGCCGCCTGAGCGAGCGCATAGAATGCTCGCTATGAAGGGCGACATCATCCTGGTTGGTGAGGAACACAGGGCGGCTGCGGAGAAGATCATCGATCGGCTCATCGAGGAGATCCGGGCCTCCGATCGGCGGTTCACGATGACGGTGGCGGGGGAGTCCGGCAGTGGGAAGTCGGAAACGGGACAGGCCCTGGCCGACGCGCTCGAGGCTCGCGGCGTGCACGCCGTGGTGCTTCAGCAGGACGACTACTACGTGCTGCCGCCGCAGTTCAACGACGCGGCGCGCCGCGCCAACTTCGCTTGGGTGGGAACCACCGAGGTCCGCCTCGACCTGCTCGACGAGCACCTGGCGGCCGCACAGGAAGGCGCCGACGGGATCACCAAACCGCTCGTGATCTATGCCGAGAATCGCATCGATGCTGAGGAGCTCTCCTACGAAGGAGTCGAGGTCGTGATCGCAGAAGGCGTCTACACGTCGTTGTGCGAGCACGTCGACCGAAGGGTGTTCATCGCCCGGAATCGACTCGAGACGATGGAACACCGGATGAAGCGGGGACGCGAGGGCTTCGATCCGTTCATCGAGGACGTGCTCACGAAGGAGCACGAGATCATCTCCCAACACCGCGGCCGCGCCGACGTCATCATCACCCGCGAGTACGACGTCGAGTTCGTGACGGTGTGACCACTCGACCGCCCCTTCCCGGCGAGGACGTCTACGTCTCGGGAGCTGCAAGCTTTCTGACCGGGATGCGCCCGCAGGACGCATTGGCCGTTCCGCTCACGGAGGTGCTCGAGGTGCTGCGGCGCCGATTCGGATCGGCCGTCGACATCGCCCTGTCTGAGGCTGCGGTCGATCTGCGGCGTCCGCTGAGCGACCTGCCGGTTGCGGTCCGCTCGCCGCGCTCGAGCGAGCCCGACTCCTCGTGGATGCGGCGCACCAACATGATCGGCGTCAACGTCCGAACCGTCGGCGACTACGCCGGGGTAATCAAATACGCACTCACGCTGCCCGACGCCGTCGATTCGATCCACCTGCTCCCGATCTGGGAGCCGGGCGTCGTCGAGTCGCTGTACGGCATCGCCGGGTGGAACCTGAATACGCAGTTCTGGTCCGACGAGCTCTATCGCGTCGCTGCGCACCTCGACACGGTGGAGCGTCAGCTCCGCGCCGTCGCGAATCTGGTCCACGTCATGGGCAAGACGATCGGGATGGACGTGATCCCCCACACGGATCGTTTCTCTGAGGCCGCCGTCGGCACACCAGACCTGTTCGAGTGGATGCGTGTTGTCGACCGTCGGATCGTCGAGAAGTCCGAGACCCTGACCGACATCGTCGAGCAGACCGTGTTCGAGTGGCTCGTCCTCAACGGGAGCGCCACGGACGGGGAAACGCTGCCGGCCCATCCGGCGGCGTTGTTTGCGCTGACCGAAGCCGACCGGCTTCTGCTCCTGTTCGGTGATCCGGGCGATCTTCACGGTCGGATCAAACGCCGTGTCGACCTGATCAAGTACCTCAAATGGTTCGGTCTCGAGCCGGTACCGGCCACGATGGGTGTGCCGTTTCGAGGGATCGAGGTCGATCCGGATCCGGCACACACGGTGGTTGATGCCTACGGGATGGAATGGCCCGACTACATCGTCACCGATCCTCAGTTCATGTCGCGAGTGTTCTCCCCGCTGGCCCGGTTCAAGCTCTACGGCCGGGTCGAGGACAATGCCAACTGGGAGATCGACTTCGACGCACCGCGCCCGCACGTGTGGGATTACGTGTGCCGGCACTACGCCCGCACCCAGCACATCGGAAACTTCGACTTCATGCGTGGTGACATGTCGCACGTCCAGATGCGGCCCGGCGGCGTCCCGGATGTCGTCGACGAGTACTACGACATCCTCGCGGCCGTGAAGCAGCACATCCAGAAGACGGCAGGGGCCCCATGGTTCGGGTACTTCGCCGAGACCTTCCTGCCGGCCCGCGACGTGTTCCAATTCGGTGAAGAGCTCGACCACCTCGATGCGTCGCTCGCCGATGCGACCCTCGGCGACCTGCAGTCGACGGTGGTCGGAAGTCACGAGTTCCTCCGGCGGTTCCGGCGTTACCTCGATGATCTGGCGACCCGCGACACCGCACCGGCGTTCTGCATCGGCACTGCGGACAAGGACGATCCCCGGTTCGACGAGTTCTATCGCGCTGGGAACGAGGTTCGTCTGTTCACAGCGACCTTCGTGACCGACATGCCGTCGTACACCGGGGTCGGCTACGAGATTCGGGACGTGCATTGGGAGCCCGTCGAGAACGAGCGGTACACGAAGCTCTTCGTCTTCAAGGAAGAGGGCGGATCCAACGTGTACCCGTCCAAAGCACGGTTCGGCGACGAGTTCATCTGGGGTAGCAACGACGACCTCTTCCAGCGGGTCACTGCCCTGCGGGAGTACGCCGATCTCATCCTCCCGGACCTCCTCGAGGCTCGGACACGCTGGCTGATTCCCCCCGACGCAACCACGCTGCGGGGCACCGTCGCGTGGACGCAATCCGACGAGGCCGAATACGTGTTCGTCGCCAACTACGACCTCGAGCGCGGCTCCGGCTACTTCGGAATCCCGGGACTCGATCCGGACTCCGTGCTTCACGAGGAGTTCTCGACGATCGGCCCTGTCGATGACGCGGACCGCGTCCTCGAGCACAACGGGTTCTTCCACCGGCTCGAGAACCTGGCTCCCGGCGAAGGCCGGGCCTATCGGGTTCGCTGATCCCGGCGATTCCGAAGCAAGCCCGTCGAATCTGGTGGCTGCGCGGCGTCTCTAGGGGTGAGACCCAGCCTCTGAAGGAGGATTCGATGAGACGATTCGCAGTGATCGCGGTAGTGGCGTTGGTCTTCGGACTGATCACGGCGACAACGGCCGTCGCCGGCGATGGCGGTCAGGGCGGTGAGGGATCGGCCGTGGCGGTCCAGCAAGGCGGCGACGGCAACGGTCCTGGTGACGGCAACGGTCCTGGTGATGGGAACGGTCCTGGTGATGGGAACGGTCCTGGCGACGGGAACTGTGATGGCACCGGCCCCGGACCGAACTGCAACCAGGAACAGGCCGGAAGTGGACCGGGTGAGCCGCCCGCAGATCCCGCTTCCGATACCCATCAGGCGCGCTCGCAGGAACGCGAACGGGCGCGGGAGTGCACCGACCCGCATGGAGCGTGCGATCCGGCCGTCGACCCTCTGCAGGAGCGTGAGCAGAAGCAGCAGCGGCTCCGGCAGTGCGTTGCGGGCTCCGGCGAGTGCCCGGCCGATCCCGGAATCGACCCGTTGCGGCACCGCCATCAGATGCGCCACCAGGTGTGGGACCATCTGGGTGATGGACCTTGCATGAGCGGAGCCCAGCTGCAGGCCATGTGGACCTTGCAGCACCGTTTCCGCTTCCGGGTCAACGTCATCGTGTGAGGTGATGCAGGACGGCGGTATGTGAGCGACTACCCGGAACTCGACCGCATCATGGATGGCATCCGAGCCCGAGACGAGGGGGCCTTTGCGGTGGCCTATCGGCACACGGCGGATCCTCTCGCTTCGTTCGCCAACGGCATGGTTCAGGACCGGGTATTCGCCGAAGACGCCGTCCAGCAAGCATTCCTCGAGCTCGTCAAGGCGTCCCCCTCGATCGAGGGGGACGGCCGCTCGCTCCGGGCATGGCTCTTCCGCAGTGTGCGGTTCTCGTGCCTCGACGAGCTCCGACGCCGGAGGCGGCGCCCGGAGGCACTGACGTCGCAGCCCCCCGAGCCCACAGCGTCACCGAGCATCGAGGTCGAGACGGCGGACCCGGATCTCGTGGCTGCGCTTCAGCAGCTGTCCGAGCGGCAACGCACGCTGCTCGCGCTCAAACACATCATCGGTCTCGATGGAAACGAGATCGTCGACATCGTCGGTGGCAACCGGGCCGCCGTATACGCGGCTACCGCTCGCGCAGAGCGCCACCTGCGGAACCTGCTCACCGACGGAACCCCGGAGAGATCTGATGGCCAAGCCTGATCCCTTTGCGCGCTTCGCAGCCTTCCGAATCGTGATCTCGGACGACACTCGCGAACGCCAGCTCGCCGTGATCGCGGACGCGGTGCGGACCGCTCCTCCCGTCCGCACCCCCATGCGCCTCGGCTTCCGCCGCCGCTGGGCTGTGGCGATTGCATCCCTCACCGCAGTCGTCGCCCCGGTAGGGACGGCGGTGGCGGCCGAGGGCGCGCTCCCCGGCGAGGTGCTCTACCCGGTGAAGCAGGTGAGCGAGCAGGTGCGAGCGATCTTCGACGACGATCTGGTGGCAACCCACCGCGTCGAGGAGCTCGAGCGACTGCTCGACGTGGGCGCGGATCCGGCCCTTGTGGCCGAGACTTCGGCGAGAGCCGAATCCGAAGTGGCCTCCCTCGATGATCCGGGTGAACTTGGTCCACGTCTCGTGCGAGCGCAAGAACGAGTGCGGCTCCGCATCCGTCAGGGTGGAGGTACCGGAGAAGGGCTCGGCGACGGGCCGGCCAACGAGCCAACGGGGAGTCCGGGGAGCGGCCCCGCAGGTCCGGCTGGGGAACAGGACCGCGACCGCAATGGGTCCGGATCGGGAAGTCCGTCCACGCCTCCGTCCTCATCGGGCGGCGGGGGTGCTGACCAAGGTGGCTCCGACCAGGGCGGGTCGAGCCAAGGCGGATCCGGGTCCGAAGGATCAGGCCAGGGTGGTGGTTCCGGCGGTGGCAACGGTTCGGGTGACGGCGGCCCCGGTCCGGGCGGGTCATCGGGAAGCGGAGACTCCGGCAGCGGCGGTGGAGCGAGCGGTGGCGCCGGATCGGGCGCCAGCGGAGGCTGAACGCTGTCGACGCCGTACACTGCACCCGTCATGTTCGACACGATCTCTGAACGGTTCGGTGAGGTCTTCACGCGGCTGCGTGGCAAAGGCCGGCTGAGCGAAGCCGACGTCGATGCCTCGTTGCGGGAGGTGCGTCTTGCGCTGCTCGAGGCCGACGTCAACGTAACGGTCGTGAAGTCGTTCCTCGGCAGGGTCAAAGAGCGCGCCATCGGTGAGGACGTGCGCAAGAGCCTCACTCCCGGCCAACAGGTCATCAAGATCGTGCACGAGGAACTCGTGCGCACGCTGGGGGAGGAGGCCGCTCCACTGGCTCGTCCCGCCGCCCCGCCGCTCGTCATCCTGGTTGCCGGCCTGCAGGGTTCTGGAAAGACGACCTCTGCCGGCAAACTCGCCAAACACCTGAAGGGCAAGGGCCGTCGGCCGCTCCTGGTTGCGGCCGACCTGCAACGTCCGGCAGCCATCGACCAACTCGAACAGCTCGGCAAACGGGTCGACGTTCCGGTCTATGTCGATCGTAAGGCCAAGGCGCCGCGGCTCGTCAAGGCGGCCTTGAAACACGCCCGTTCGGAGGGCCACAACGTGGTCATCGTCGACACCGCCGGTCGTCTGCAGATCGATCAGGAGTTGATGGGTGAGCTGGCTGCCGTCCGCAAGGCGGCCGATCCCGACGAGGTGTTGCTCGTTGTCGACTCGATGACCGGTCAGGAAGCCGTCAATGTCGCCAAAGGCTTCCTGGAGTACACCGACCTGACCGGGATCGTTCTCACCAAGGTCGACGGTGATGCCCGCGGCGGCGCCGCAATCTCTGCACGAGAGGTGACCGGCAGGCCGATCAAGTTCGTCGGCTTGGGTGAGGGTCTCGACGACCTCGATGTGTTCTATCCCGAACGGATGGCGTCGCGCATCCTCGGAATGGGTGACGTGCTCACGTTGATCGAGAAGGCCGAAGCGACCTATGACCAGGAGGAAGCCGAGCGGGCCGCCGAGAAGATGCTCTCGGCGCAATTCAACCTCGAGGACTTCCTCGACCAGTTCCAACAGCTGCGGAAGATGGGTCCGCTGCAATCGCTGGTTAGTATGCTGCCCGGCGCGGGGCAGGCTCTTCGTGACGTCCAAGTCAATGAGAAGGACTTGAACCGCGTCGAAGCGGTGATTCGGTCGATGACTCCGGCCGAACGCCGAAACCCCAAGATCATCAACGGAAGTCGCAAGCGTCGGATTGCTGCAGGCTCCGGAACCCGCCCCCAGGACGTCAATGCCGTCCTGAAGCAGTTCTCGGAGGCGCAGAAGATGATGAAGGCGCTCGCCGAGGGAAAGAGCCCGATACCGGGGCTCGCTCTCCCGGGGATGCGACGCAGCAAGAAGAGGTGAAGTAGATGCCGGTGAAGATCCGCCTGACGCGGATGGGCAAGAAGAAGCAGCCGACGTACCGCGTCGTGGTGGTCGATTCGCGCAAGCCGCGTGACGGCGCCTACATCGAGCAGATCGGGCGTTACGACCCTCGGCAGGAGCCGTCGCTGGTCGAGATCGACAACGATCGAGCACTCGACTGGTTGCAGAAGGGCGCCCAGCCCACCGAACGAGCGCAGAAACTGCTCGAGATCTCCGGCGCCTGGACCCGATTCCGGGTCGCAAAGGGCGACATCCACACGATCGACGAGGCGCCGGCCGCGGCCGCAGCAGTTGATCACCAGCCCGAGGTCTACGTCGTCGGCGAAGACTCGGCCGATTCCGAGGATTCGGTCGACTCACCCGACTCGGTTGACTCGCCGGATTCCCCGGATTCGGCCGACTCACCGGACGAGGAGCCGTCCGCCGAGGCAGCCACTGAGGACGAGAGCAAGGACGAATCATGAGCGAAGGCGAGATCGTCGGTCGCGTAGTCCGGTACGTCGTGGAAGAGATCGTTGACGACGCGTCGAACGTCGAGGTCGAGGTTGTCGACGACGGCGAGGACGCGGTCCTCGCGGAGGTTCGGACGGCCAAGAAGGACATGGGACGCGTGATCGGCCGGCGTGGCCGTGTCGCCCGTGCGATTCGCACCGTCGCCCGTGCCGCCGGCGATGAAGAGGGCCTCGAGGTCGCCGTCGACTTCCTCGACTGAAAGCGGCCACGACCACCCAGTCATCATCTCCGTACTCAGTACTGAGTGCTCAGTACTTCCTTGGCCTGCGTGACATCGAAGTCCTCCTGAAATCGAGGGTCCAACCTGACTAGTTTCCTCGCATGGAAGCGAGGGGGGACACCACCCGCATTTCGGTCGGGTACGTGCGACGAGCCCACGGCATCAAGGGCGACGTCATCGTCCGACCGTTGACCGACCATCCCGGCCGGTATCAAGCCGGCGCGTCCCTCCAATCCGACGAGGATCCGCCGCATCACTACACCATTCGGTCCTCCCAACCGCACAACGACGGGCTGCTCGTCCGCTTCCAGGGCATCGAGAACCGGGAAGCCGCCGAAGCGCTGCAAGGAGTCACGTTCACAATCGGGCCTGAGGAACGCCGGACTCTCGGCGAGGATGAATACTGGCCCGACGACCTCGAAGGCCTCGTCGCAATCGACCGCGACGGCGTTCACCTCGGTGTTGTCTCCGGTGTCATTCTCGGTGAAGCCCAGGACCGGCTCGTCGTCGCAACCGAAGACGGACGTGAAATCGAAGTCCCCTTCGTGTCCGAACTCGTCGGCGAGATCCACCCTTCGATGGCCCACGTCGTCATCGACCCACCAGAGGGATTGTTCTAGTTTCGCCGCCGGCAGGCCGGCGGCGAGTTTGTCGCGGCGGCCTTCGGCCTTGCTCCTATTCGTGCCGGCTCCCGCCGGCGCTCTCTTTGGGATCGCACCGCACCGGTCGCTGCGATCCCGGACTGAGGGGGGATCGGCGGAGCCGCCCCCCTCAGACACCCCCCAGCCTCGCTTTCAGCATCGGCAACGTGTCGGCCGCTTCGGACGCGTTCGGTAATGGCGGGGGGTTCTGGTCTCAGTACTCGGTACTCAGTACTCAGTACTCCGGCCGGCGGAGCCGGCCGGCCTCAGTCCATCAGGAGATCGCTGTACTGATCCCTCACGACCTTCTTGTCGAACTTGCCGGTACCGGTC
>JASJAX010000011.1 GCA_030066755.1 Acidimicrobiia bacterium | reverse complement strand
GCCGCTGAGCTCGGCTACGACTTCCTCGACACCGGTGCGACCTATCGGGCGGCGACGGTCGCAGTGCTCCAGGCGGATGTTGATCCGGCCGATGCAGATGCAGTGATCGCGTGTGTGCAGGACATCACCATCGACTACCGCGACGGTGTCATCTTCCTCGACGGGGACGATGTATCGGTTGCCGTCCGTTCCGAGGAGGTGACGGCGGCGGTGAGTGCGGTGTCGGCCATCCCAGAGGTTCGCCGCCAGATCGTCGCTCAACAGCGATCCTGGGTTGCGGCACGCAGCGGGTCCGCGGTCGTCGAGGGCCGCGATATCGGCACCGTGGTCTTTGCCGAGGCTCCGGTCAAGGTCTTCCTCACCGCCAATCCTGAGGTCAGGGCTTCGCGCCGTGCAGGCGACGCAGAGTCGCAGGGCAAGTCGGTGAGCGTCATCAAGAGCGATCTCGACCGGCGAGACCAGTTCGATGCAGGCCGGGCCGCGTCACCCATGCAGGCCGCAGACGATGCCGTTGTGCTCGATACCTCTGAGATGGGCATTGCCGAGGTTGTCGGCGCCATCCTCGACCTCGTCGAGCAACACCGGCGTCGATCCTCGATTGGTCCGGTGTAGCGGCGATGGAGCAGTCGACGATCGTCATCTTGGCGGCGCTTGCCCACCTCGTGGCCATCGCCGTGGCCCTGCTCGCCGGCTACGCGACCTATGGGCGGGAGCCGCGGCCGGTCGGCGAAATGCCGGTTCGGAACCAGCCACCGGATGACCTCAGCCCTGGCGAGGTCGCCGCCCTCGAGACACAGATCGACCGTGCCGACCGAGCGTGGACCGCAACGGTCGTCGACCTCGTCTCCCGGGGTGTCATCATCGGTGGACCGGTTGCCGAGATCGCCGGTGACGGGACTTCGGAGACCGGTTACGGCGTGGTTCGAATCAACGACGGCCGCAACCTGTTGGAGCACGAAGAGGCCGTTCGTTCCCTCTACGCAAAGGCCGCCAACGAAGGAGCCGTCGCAAGGGTCGATCTCCGCACGGCGTTTCGGCACGCTCCCCAGAGCGGTGACCGTGAGGTGGCAGTCTTCATCGAAGCCTTGCGTCGGCGGCTCACCGCACGGGCGTACGCGATCGTCGATGCCCGGACCTTCGGCTGGGGGGTCGTCGCAACACTCACCGTCGCTGCGGCGATGACCCTGCTCGTGTTGGGAACGATCAACGCCGTTGATGGTGATCGGCTCGTCGCCGTCGGCCTCGGCATTGCGGCCGGCGCCATCGCCGGCGGCGTCCTGGCGGGGACGCTGGCCCGTCGGCCGCGGCTCTGGGTCAGCCGGAGCGACGCCGGAAGCCGGGCACTTGGACGATGGGATGCATACCGTCGCTACCTCGAAGGATCGCTTGGAGACTGGACGACCGATCCCATCGGCGTGAGTCGAGGCGACCGAACCACCGCATATGCCATCGCTTTGGGCCTGATGTCGACGGCCGAAGAGGCGTGGTCGGTTGCGTTGCCCAGGCAGCTCAGCGCTCTGGTCGAGGAGTCGGTGACGCCTTCGGAGTCGCTTCACCAACGTCTCGGCGCAACCTGAGACTCACACCTCGAGCAGCTCGAGCGCTTCCGTCGCTCCCCACTCTCGATCACTCTCGATCGGGCCCGGCTGTCCAGGCTTGCGAGCCGCGACGGCGCCTTCGACGAGCGCCTGGAGCGTTTGCACGAAGCGCCGCAGCGACGGCGGGAGCGGGAAGTACTCGTCCTCGGAAGTGACCCGGAGCAGCTCGACGCCGTTTGCCGGTGCAACCACGTCGATGACTTCCTGGACTCGTTGGTCCGGCGCCGATGCTCCGGCAGTGACACCGACGACTGAGTGCCCCTCGAGCCACCCGGGATCGATCGCGCCGGGGCCGTCGACTCGGTGGGCGGCGACCCCCTCGTTGTGAGCAACCCGCACCAGGGCCTGCGTGTTGGACGAGTTCTCAGAGCCGACCACGAGTATGAGCGAGGCCTGCTTGGCGAGCTCCTGCACTGCGGTCTGCCGGTTGGTCGTGGCGTAGCACAGGTCGCTCTTGCGGGCGGTCCAGAGCTCCGGGTAGGTCTCCCGGGCATCCGACAGCACACCGTCCCACTCGTACATGCCGAGGGTGGTCTGCGCCAGCAAAGCAACCCGCTCGGGATCCTCGGGTTCGAAGCGTTCCAGCGTCCACGACGGGTCGATCAGCGTCACCGCATCGGGGGCTTCGGCAATCGCTCCGACGGCTTCATCGTGACCCTCGTGACCGACGTAGATGATGTCGTAGCCCTTCGCCGCCATCCGTTTCACTTCGTGGTGGACCTTGGTCACCAGCGGGCAGACCGCGTCCACCATGACGGCGGAACGTTCGTCGGCGGCAGCCACGACCTCGGGGGCCGAGCCGTGTGCCGACAGCATGATCGGCCGGCCCTGTGGCACCTCGGCGATGTCGTCGACGAAGACCACCCCGGCGCGCTCGAAGGCGGCGACGACGGCGGCGTTGTGCACGATCTCGTGGTAGCAGTACACCGGTGGCTCGAAGACCCGAACCATCCAGGTCAGGGCCTTGATCGCCATCTCGACACCGGCACAGAATCCGCGCGGCTGCGCCAGCAAGACCTTGTCGACCATGTCTTGGAGGGTAGTGGTCGGCGTGCATCAAACCAGGTACGGGGAGTCGTCGGATACCAGTCGTCGGTCGTCAGAAGGAGGAAGGAATCACCTCCGTCTCCAGAAGCCCGACACTCCGACCTCGGGCCGGGGGCGGTCGGTGACGTGGACGTGCGTCGCCCTCCCTACACTTCTGCTCCGTGAATCCCACGATCCTCGAAGTGCTCCCGGGCAGTGTTGCCGCGGCCGCAGGTCTCGAAGTCGGAGACGAGCTCCTGGCGGTCAACAATGTCGCGCCCACCGACATCATCGAGTATCAGCAACTGATCGATGATGCCGACCCGACGGTCATGGTGCGTCGCGGCGGGATCGATCGAGTGGTGGTCGTCCCCAAGCACGAGGGCGTCCCTCTCGGGCTCCGCCTCAACGCGTCGGTGTTCGACCGTGTCCAAACGTGCGACAACCACTGTGAGTTCTGCTTCATCTACCAACTGCCGCCGGGGATGCGAAAGTCGCTGTACCTCAAGGACGACGACTATCGACTTTCGTTCCTGTACGGGAACTTCACCACCCTGACCCGTTTCACGGAGCTCGACCTCGCCCGGGTGATCGAGGAACGTCTCGGTCCGCTGTACGTGTCCATCCATGCGACGGATCCGGACGTGCGGTCGGCGATGCTGCGCAATCCACGGGGTGCGACGAGCCTGCGGTGGCTCCGAGCGCTCCTCGCAAACGACGTCGAAGTGCACGGACAGATCGTGCTGTGTCCGACGGTGAACGGGGGAGAGGTGCTCCAGCGAACCTGCGCGGATATCGTCAGCCGGTACCCGAAGTTGGCCTCGGTTGGCATCGTGCCGCTCGGTCTTTCCCGTTTCGCACGCGAGACGACGCTCACTCCCCACACCCGTCGGGAGGCAGCGCGCGATCTCGATACGATCCACTTCTGGCAGCAGGTGGCGCAACAGCAGCTGGGTCGGCGGCTCTTCCACGCGTCGGATGAGCTGTATCTCATGGCCGAGCGCCCGTTCCCGACATCGGACACCTATGAGGGGTTTGCCCAACACGAGAACGGCATCGGGATGGTCCGCACCTTCTACGACGAGGTTGAGCGCCTCGAGACGGGCACCGACGCCGAGCGCCCGGTGATCACCGGAGAGTGGCGATCCATCCCGGCGGCACCTGCCGAGGGATATCGGGCGCCGCGCACGAGTGGCGAGCTCGCCGTTGGACCGGACGAGCGAGGACCGGCGGTGATCGTCACCGGCTCGTACGGAGCGGCGGTGATCAACCCAATCCTGGAACGCTTGGAGTTGCTCGCCGAACGGCGGCTGCGCATCCTCGAGGTGCCCAACGAGTTCTTCGGCGGCAACGTCGCGGTTGCGGGCCTCATGGTCGGCGCCGACATCCGTGATGCCCTTGCCGCGGATCGACTCGACGCCGGCGTGTATCTGATCCCGGACGTTGCAGTGCAGAGTGATGTGTTCCTCGACGACATGGTCATCGCCGACGTGATCGCGGCGGCTCGAGCTCCGGTGAGGATCGTCGAAGCCACGGCTGCTGGGTTGCTGGCTGGGGCAGCCGAGACCGGGGGGCGAGCCGCATGAGGCGACTCCCCGTCGTCGTTGTCCTGGGCCGTCCCAATGTCGGCAAGAGCACCCTGGTGAACCGCATCCTGCGTCGAAAGGCAGCCGTGGTCGACGAACAAGCCGGCGTGACCCGCGATCGACGGGAATTCGAGGCGGAGTGGCAGGGTCGTGACTTCGTTCTCGTGGACACCGGCGGTTGGGAGCTGAATCCCGACGAAGCACTCACGATGAACATCCGAGAGCAGGCGGAGGTCGCCGTCGGCGGCGCCGACGTCGTGGTGTTCGTGACCGACGCGACCGCCGTCCCGGTCGACGACGACCAAGGGGTGGCGCGTCTGCTCCTGCGATCCGGCGTCCCGTACGTGTTCGTTGCCAACAAGGTCGACGGTCCGCGGCAGGAAGAGGACCTCGGTCACCTCTGGTCACTGGGTCTCGGCGAACCGGCTGCAATCAGCGCACTGCACGGCCGTGGCACGGGCGACTTCCTGGATCGGCTCGTTGAGCTGCTTCCGGAGGGAGCAGAAGGTGGCGAAGCGCCCGATGTGATCGCCAGCCTCGCCATCATGGGGCGGCCCAACGTGGGCAAGTCGACGCTGCTGAACAAGCTCGCCGGCGAACAGCGGGTCTTGGTATCCGATGTGCCCGGAACCACCCGTGACCCGATCAACTTGGTCCTCGAGCTCGATGGTGAGCCGTTCGAGGTGATCGACACGGCGGGCATCAAGCGGCGCACTCGGATCAAGGACGATGTCGAGTTCTACTCGGTCCTGAGGGCTCGCGAGGTGCTCAACCAGGCCGACGTTGCGCTGTTGATGGTCGACGGCCAGCGCGGCGCCACCCACCAGGAGCAGCGGCTCGCCGAGGAGTTGGCGGACAGTGGTGTCGGGCTCGTCGTGCTGCTCAACAAGTGGGACCAACTCGAGGAGGAGCAACGCCTCCACACAGAGGATTCGGTGGCAGACCGGCTGGCGTTCATCGACTGGGCGCCGGTGCTGCGTATGTCTGCGAGGACCGGGGCGCGGATGCACCGATTGCCGAAAGCGATTCGGCACGTGCTCGAGAACCGTCGTAGACGCGTTCCGACGCCGGAGCTGAACAAACTCATCCGGAAGTGGCAGGCGGCACACCCGCCGCCGATGCGCAAGGGCAAGCGGCCCAAGATCATCTACGCAGTCCAGGCGGAGACGGCGCCGCCGACGGTGATCTTGTTCGTCCGAGGCGGCGACCTCGGACCCGATTACCTCCGATTCATCGAGAACCGGCTCCGGGATACGTACGACTTCATCGGCACCCCGGTTCGGATCGTCACGCGCCGTCGCCACGACAAGTGGACGGGCCACGATGGGTGATGCCGATCCTGTCGGCCCCGACGGCGCCATGGCCAACTCGGCCGAGGAGGAGCCGCCCTGGCCGGTCGGGTTCCTCATCCTCGTTGGACTCGCTGCGCTCTACCTGGGATGGCGATTGATCCAACTCATCGTCACGGCCGTCGGGTGGGTCTTCTAACCGAGCGCGGCGAGGATCTCGTGGGCGACGGCGGGGGCATACGTCGTGGCATGGAGCCCGAGGCCGGCGACTGCAACCACGTGCGGCTGGATCGTCACGGCCACATAGGGGGCTGCCTCGTGGACAACGAGGTCCTTCGTGAAGACCTGCGGCGGCCCGGAGCCGTTCGGCATGCCGAAGGTATGGCCCAGGACCCCCTGGAGCCAAGCGAGACGGTGCGCCGCCGCAGACGGATCAACCTCGGAGTCATTGGCTGCTCCCGGACCGGCGACACCGATGACCAGCGATCCGCCATCCGTCGGTACTGCGACCCATGGCGAGTGGTGTTCCTGATCGGCGGTTCCGAGCAGCCTTGCTGAGATCGGGAGTGATCGAAGATCGCTGACGATCGTGCCGAGCGGACTCGGGGCACGCCCGACGATGGTCTGGAGTTGGAGCCGGCGGAGCGAACCCTCCACGGCTTTGCGGTGTTCGAGGGCGGCGCTCCCCGAGCACACGAAGACGTGATCTGCCTCGATGGTCCCGGATGACGTCACGACGGTCACTGCAGACCCGCTGGAGTAGACCCCGCTCACGCGGGTAGAGAATCGGGCGTCGACACCGTCCAGGAGCCAGAGGTGCTCGATCATTGCACCGACCGCACGGCCCGGCTCGAGTCGGGCGTCGTCACGACACCGAATCGCTGCGGGGAAGCCGCCGGAGATGCTGGGCTCGATGCTCGCAACCTCGCGGCCGACGAGGATCGAGAGCGACAGCCGTCCTTCCGTTGCGGCCAGGTAGCGGTACGCCGATTCGATGTCGTGTTGATCGCGCAGGAGGACCACCGAGCCGGTGCTCTTGAACCCGATCGCCGGAACGTACGCCGCAATCGTCTCCCAGTAGCGACGAGCTGCGAGCGCCAGAGCGAGGCCGCGATCCGGGTCCTGGCCACAGAGGCGGATCGCTCCGAGATTCAGACGACCGCCGATGCGTCCACGATCCCGTTGGTCGACCAAGGTGACCTTGTGCCCGGCGTTGGCCGCCGCAAAGGCGACGTTCACCCCCATCATCCCCGCTCCCACCACGAGGATTCGCTGCTGGTCGGAGCGAGTCATCCAGATCCCCAACCGACGAGTCGGGCGAATCCTTGGGGGGCCACCGGCCCGGAGACGACGGAACACGCAGGATGGGCAGGAGGTACACGCCTCCGAGAACCTGCGGAGCAGTCGGCTCCGGACCGGTGGTGTTCAGGCACCGCACGAACCGTCTCGGATCGTACGACGAGGGGGACGTTCGCCAGACGGCCGTTGATACGGCGTGCGGACGTGCCTGAGGCTTGGAATTGCGGTGTCGTCATGGCGCCGGCTCCGACGATGCGGGGAGGGTGAGGGTGAACCGGCTGCGGCCACCCTCATAGTGGTAACTGAGCTCGCCGCCCATGGCGTTGGCGAGACGTGTGGCGACGGCAAGGCCAAATCCAAGGGGCGCAGGGTTGCCGGCTGCGCCCGAGGTGGCGACGCCGGCGAGGAACACTCGGATGCGATCGCCGACCGGGATACCGAACCCATCGTCGAGGATCGACACTTCGATTCGGTCGATCGATCGATCGGCGGCGATCTCGATGTTGGGTCCACCGTGACGGCGTGCGTTGTCGAGAAGGTGTCGCAGGATCTGCTTGATACGGTCGGGATCGCCGAATGCCGGGAGTGTGGCGTGGTCGTGGGTAGTCCACGTCGCAGCGATGTCGAGGTCACGAGCGACCTCAACGAGGAGCTGGAGGACGTCGATGTGCTGTGCCCGCAACGCCATGTTGTCCAGGTCGAGCCGGGTCACGACGAGAAGATCCTCGATCGTCCTGGCGAGCTGGGTCCCCTCGGTTGCCGCCAGCTTCGCCAGCTCCGCACGTTCCTCGTCGCTGAGCGCAGTCCAACCCTGCTCGACCTCCTCGGCGAAACCGATGACCGCCGTCAACGGGGTCCGGAGTCGATGCGACAGCGCCGAGAGGAACGAGTCTGCGGCGTCGGCGGCTCTTTCGAGCTGTCGCTGCAGCTGCTGTTGCTCGCGCATGTCGACGATGGCAACGATGACGCGACTGTCGTTCTCGGCGCCCGTAGGGCGGAAGAGGCAGTGCAGTTCTCCCTCGATGGGCCGACCCAGCATGCTCATGCCGTGGACTGGAGTCTTGAGGCTGGGGCGGCGCTCCCAGATCGCGACGAGCTGTTCGACCGCCGACTCGGTCGTGTCGATGCTCACCGTCGTCATCGGCATGTGCCCGACGATGTCGGCCTTCTGCTGGGCCTCGAGGAGCCGGACGGCCGCCTGGTTGGCGTCGAGGATTCGCATGTCGGCGAAGATGCCGGTGATCATCGCCGGGTTGTCTTCCAGCCACGCCCGCAAGTCCAGAATGCCGCTGGCTCTGAGCCGGTCGAGTTCAGTCTCGACCAACGAGAAGTCCTGTTCGAACATCGGGATCGGGCTGTGCTCGAACAGTGTTCGAAAGCGATCGTCGGACAGCTGAGCGTCGAGGCGAGCTTCGATGATCGGGGTCTCGTCAATGAGCTGGCAGATGACGTACGGAGTGGTTCCATCGCCGTCAGATGTCCTTCGAAAGGAGACCGTCAGGAGTCGGCTCCCTGCTCCGTTGAGCAGCCGCAGCCCCTCCAGTTGGTGCGAGCCCTCATCGCAGAGCACCCTGCGCCAGAGCCGCAGCACGCGAGATCGATCGGCGCTTGCGAGGTGACGGACCCATTCGCGCCCGGACGCCGACGTCGGTCGCGCTCCGAGCATCTGCTCCGCCTGGTCGTTGGCGTCCATGACCCGGCCATCGAGATCGAGGAGGAGGAGACCGCCAGGGGCGCTCCGGAAGATGTTGGCGAACCGGCGTTCGGCAGCGGCCCGCTGCTGATCCGCCCTGATCTCGTCCGTGGCGTCGGTGGCCTGGACGATCAGATGGTCGGACCTTCCGTAGGCGTCTTCAACGGCCGCCGCGTAGAGCCGCAGCATGCGACGCTCGCCGCTATGGGGGGTGATCGTGACGGCCAGGGGCCCTGCCTCGCCACTGCGATCGCGCTGCATCAGGAGCCCGGCCACCGCCATGCGGTCATCGTTGTCGATGATGGAGTCGAACGGCACGCCGACCAGTTCGTCCACCGCCCGTTCGTGCAATTGCGCCGCCGTCTCGTTGGCCTCGAGGATGGTGCCGTCCGGATCGACCTTGAACATGGCGGTTGGTGCTTGCTCGAAGGTCGTCCGGAAGTTCCGTACAGCTGTGATGAGGCTGCGCTCGGTGACGATCTGCTTGGTTTCGTCGGTGATCGTGATGAGAACGCGGGAGTAGTCGACGTTGCGGTTGATGCGCGGAATCGTGATCTCCACCGTGCAATGGATGTCGCGTCGCCCGTCGCGGCGGATGGTCAGCGTTGCACTGGAACGATGCTTCCCTTGCCAGAGCCGATCGAGCGCATCGATCAGCGGGTCGACGTTCTCGGGTGCGTGGGTGAGCACGTCCACCAGCTCGAACCCGTCGTCGCCGAGCAGTCGAGCGGCTGCCGGGTTGGCGCTGCGGACCTCGACGAGACGGAGCGCGGCGCGAACGAACGCTGGATGGTCGTCGGCATGGTCGGCGAAGCTGTCGACGCCGGCGGCGCGGAGCCGCTCGAACCACAGGGCAATCGGCGTGAAATCCGCTTCGATGAGGCCGACGGGTGTTGCGCTGGTGAGGAAGCGGTGGTGTGCTTCGCTCGCAATGAGTTCTGCCTCCAGCCGTCGTCGTTCGGTGTCGTCGGTTGCGACCACCACCCAGTGCCCGTCCTGCTGTGCGTGCCGCGCAGCGTCGAGGACGACCGGGACGGCACGCCCGTTGAAGTGGCGGAGCTCGGTTCGGAGTTCGTGAACGTCGCCGCCGGACGCGAGTCGAGCGGTGATCTCGTCGTGAACGGATTCGTCCAGGAACAGCTCGGTGCTGGGCGATTCCTCGAGGTGGACGGTGCGAGGGAAGCCGAGCAGCCGTCGCATGCCGTCGGTTGCGAGATGGATTGCACCCGTGGCGTCGATCTGGATCGCCGCGATGTGATCGGGTCGTGCCTTGGAGATCGCGTTGTAGACGAGTCGGAGGCCAGGCTCGCTCGGTGGCTCGGCAAAGTCGAGCGCAGCGTCATCCCGGTCGAGAACATCTGCGGTGAGCACGGCATCGGCTCCGGCCTCCAGTGCGGCCCCGGCGAGCTCGGGATGCTCCACGATCGCAGCCGTTCGGGGGTGCTGAGCGACGTCGCTGCGGAGGCGAACGATGGTGTCGAGGGCTGCCTGGGTGCCTTCCCGACCGACGGGTACGTAACACCACCCGGCGAGTGAGCCCCCCTGATCGGCCGACATCTCGCTGATCTCGGGTCGGAGCTCGCGGATTCTGGCGATCACTCGGCGGCTGAACTCGGACGAGGCCAGATCGATCATGGCGTTGACCCGATCGCTCGAGCCGGCGAGCGCAGAGAGGGAGACCGCCCGTTCCAGCGTCATGGTCGGGGCCTCGCAAGCTCGGCGTGCGGCATCGGCTTCGCAAACAGGAAGCCCTGCCCGAGATCACACCCCATGGCGTTGAGTTCGGTCCACTGCCGCTCAGTCTCGACGCCCTCACCTACGACCTCGAGGTTGAGATGTCCGGCGAGGTCGATGATGGCCGACGCCACCGCCTGATTTGTCGGCGAGTGCACGAGATCGGCGATCAGGCTCCGATCGATCTTGAGGGCGTCGACCGGAAGCCGTGTCAGGTAGGCGAGCGATGAGAACCCTGTGCCGAAGTCGTCGATGGAGATCCGGACTCCGGTGGCACGCAAGGCGGCCAGCGTCGGAATCGTGCGGTCGGAGACCATGGCGTCTTCCGTGATCTCGATCGACAGCGCGTGCGGTGGGAGCGCGGCATCGGAGAGTTCGAGGGCGACGAGATCGACGAAGTCCGGGGCCTCGAGCTGGCGGGCGGTCACGTTGATGTTGATGCGTGGTCCGTGGCTGCCATCCGGTGACCAGAAGGGCCGGATGGTGCGGCACGCCGCATGGAGGATCCACTGGCCGATCTGATTGATGAGCTCAGAGTCGTTGGCGAAGGGGATGACGTGTTCCGGGCCGAGGAGTCCGTGCAAAGGGTGATGCCAGCGGATGAGCGCTTCGTATCCGATCGGATCACTGGCGCCGGCCCGAATGATCGGTTGGTAGTGGAGGCGAAACTCGCTCGTCTTCAGGGCCTGTTCCAGCCGGTCGGCTCGGCCGAGGTGGTCGAGGAGTGACACTCGAAGGCTCTCAGTGAACCACAACGGCTCGGCAGCGTTGCGGGAGCGTGCCAGGTGCATCGCAGCGATTGCATCACGCTGGGCATCGACGAGGCTGGGGGAGCGGGTGAGGGCGACGCCGATGTGCACCCGGGGTGTGGTTCCCGACGACGTCGTCTGCACGTAGTCGAGGATTCGTGAGGCGATCGATGCACCCTCGCGATGCGATATCGAAGGGCAGGAGATCGAGAACTCGTCCGGGGCGATCCGCTCGACACGATCCGGATGCCGGAACATCTCGTGGAGCCGACCTTCGACGAGCTGGGCGACGGAGCTTGTGCGGCTCGGCTGGAAGCCGTCGCTCAGGACGCTGAGCGGGTCGATCCCCACGACGAAGATGCCCGTTTGATCCCGGCTGGTGACTGCAGACGCGTCCATCCATGCACCCTCGGTTTGACGCGGGTGTGCGACGCTGCTGCGGGGAGCGGTCGTGTACGTCTCCATGCCCACTTTGAGTATGCAGGTGGCCTCTTTCACGGCTCTTTCACGACTCGCCGTGGGGGAGATATGCGCTGCCGAGCATGAAAGGCCTGCTCAGCGTCGCCGTGCGACACATCCGAGCGGTGCAACGGCGTCCAGATTTGCGTGAAGGTCGCTGCGAGGCGGTACCATCAGCGCATCCAACGGGCTGTGGCGCAGCTTGGCAGCGCGCTTGACTGGGGGTCAAGAGGTCGCCGGTTCAAATCCGGCCAGCCCGACCACACGAAACCCCTGCGAGAGTGGGGGTTTCGGCGCGTCGGGAACCTGCCTGGGCGGCGATGACGGCGGTCTGAGGGCGCGCTGAGGGCGCAGCAGCTTCGTCTAGCGGTCAGCGGCGGCCTCATCGAGTCCGTCAAACAGGTGGCCATACACGTCCAAGGTGGTTGCGATCGAGGCTTGACCGAGGCGTGCCTGAATGGTCTTCGGATGCTCACCTTGCTCGATGAGTAGAGCGACGTGTGTGCGCCGCAGGTCATGGAACCGCATTGGTTCGCCGACCGACGACCGCACTGCCGGCACCCATGTGCGCCTGCGGAAGTTGGTACGTCGGACCGGACCGCCCATCGGTGCTTGGAACACGAAGCCGTCCCCGCCGGGTGGGGATTGCGCGAGGTGATGAGATAGGGCAGTCGCGACGAAGCGGGGGAGTGCGACCTGACGCCGTGACGCCAGCGTCTTGGGCGTCCCGAGAAGCACGGTTGTTCAACGATCACCTCGAAGACAAGCGGTCAGCTGCGCGGGAGAAGGTCGTGTCGGATCATGGGCAACTCAAAGCAGAGTTCCGCTACAAGCCTGCGTAGGTCTTCCAGACACCATTGAGCTATCGGTTCCGTCGTGCCGCGTTGGGTGACTTCGTTCGAGGCAATCGGCCCTTCCTGCCTCGCCGGCGAGTTCTTACGTTCGTGAGGTTGACAAGCTGAGGAGTTGTCGTGCCCGCCCGTCTCCGTTTCGCCCTGGTCTCCACCGTTCTGCTGATAGTCAGCTTCGTCCCAGCCGCCCCGGCATTGGCATCTGCATGCGATGGACTGACCGCTACCTTGATGGGCACCTCTGGGAACGATCGCCTGGTGGGCACCGACGGCGACGACGTGATCGTCGGGCTTGGCGGCAACGACGTAATCAAGGGTCTGGGCGGTAACGACGTGCTCTGTGGCGACGCCGGGAACGACAAGATCTTCCCAGGACCCGGCAACGACACGATCGATGGCGGCACCGGCACAGACACGACGACCTTCCAAGACTCGGCGGGACCCGTCATCGTCGACCTGACCGTCGGGACGGCGACAGGCGACGGCAACGATTCACTAGCGGGGATCGAGAACCTCATGGGATCCCTGTTCGACGACACGCTCATCGGAAACGGTGCAGCCAACGACCTGAATGGCCGTAACGGTGACGACACGATCAACGGGAACGGTGGCGATGACTACCTCAGGGGCAAAGGTGGCCTCGACACGCTCTCAGGCGGCGGAGGAGCCGACATCATCGAAGGCCACAAGGGTCGGGACACCCTTGACGGCGGACCTGGGGATGACACCATCATCGGCGGGCCAGCAGCCGACACAATCAATGGTGGACCCGGCGACGACCAGCTCGACGGCGGCTCAAAGGGCGATACCTTCGACGGGGGTCCAGGCAACGACACGATCGTCGGCGGCACAGGTCCCGATGTCGTCTCGTACGAGTCCGCAACCTCCGGCGTCACCGTGTCACTGTTGACCGGCGTCGCCACAGGTTATGGAACCGACACCATCACCCAGATCCCAAAGGTCGTCGGTTCTCCATATGCCGACACGATCACGGGGAGCAACGTTAACAATCAGATCTGGGGCCTGAGTGGGGGTGACACAATTTCCGGTGAGGGTGCAGGCGACCTCGTGGTCGGCGGTCCAGGAGCCGACATCATCTCCGGTGGCCCAGGCAACGACTACATCAGAGGCGACGAGGGTAACGACACGATCGCCGGCGACTCGGGCCACGACACACTGCGCGGTGGTGTCGGCACCGACTTGCTCGACGGCGGCGACGGCACCGACAAGTGTTTCGACGGCGAGTCGCACATCTCCTGCGAGGTCGCCACCTGGTCACCATTCGAGATCACCGGCAGTGGTGACGACGTTGTGGTGTTGAAGATCCCTCGCCGATTGGGCAGCGGAGTACATCCTCTTTGAGAACCCGCAGATCTATCCAGAGGTGCCGAGTCCAGAACCCCACGACGCGCTCTGCTTGCTCATGGGCGTTGACCTTCTGGAGAGCCCAGGGGTCTACGTCCATTGCGACGGGGATCTGAAAGGCTGGCTACACGGCATTCGCGCGCAGCTCTAGTCTCTGCGCCGCTTGCCATATGTCTTGCTCGGGATCGAGGGCGCGCTGAGGGCGCGAGAAGCTGAGAAACAGCGCGAATCGGCACCAAACAGTGCGCATCTGAACTACGCATAATGCCTGCTCACACGGCATTTCGCCTGGTCAGCCTGATCGCCAAGCGTATCTGGGGGTCAAGAGGTCGCCGGTTCAAATCCGGCCAGCCCGACCACACGAAACCCCTGCTACGGCGGGGGTTTTGGCGCGTTCGGCCCCGGACACCGACGCTTATGCGCGCGTCACTCTCGCCGACAGGTCGTTCATGTGGAGCCGAGCTCCCGCGCCCAGCGACACCCCCAAACTGCCGGTCGACGGCCACGAGGAGGGGGCGGTTCTCGTGACCGTCACCTTGGCGTTCGTCGTTCTCCTCACCGTGTCCGCCCTTGCCATTGACGTTGGCTTGGCCATGGTGGCGCGACGAGCGGCCCAGAACGCAGCCGACCATGCCGCACTCGCCGCGGCGTGGGCCGAGTGCCACGGTGAGGATCCGACCGCCGCCGCCCAGTCGTCGGTGACACGGAACGGGCACGAGGTCGTGGAGCTGTCGGTGACCGAACCAACCGCCGGTGAGTATGTCACCCGAGTGACCCGCGACGTGGCGTTGAGCTTTGCTCCGCTGATCGGTCTCAACACGCTGACGGTGAACGGCGAGGCATCCGCAACCTGTCAGGGCTCAGGAGGCAGCAGCAACACGCTCTTTGCCTTGGGTGACTCATGCGCCTCGTACGGCAAGGACCAGATCGACATCTCGGGGTCACAAGAGAACATCTACGGCGGCGTCCACAGCAATGGCAACATTCGGGTTGGGGGCTCGGACAACGACTTTGGCCCGGGAGACCCAGGTGAAGACCCGTTCACGTACGTCGACACCTTCGACAACGGCGGTTCCGGGAACGGTTTCGACTCGGGCTACCCCAAATCGACATCCACACAGCCGACGCCGTTGGAGTTCGAGCTCGACGACTATCGACCGGGCAGCGGCAACGCGGTCGCTGCAGGCCCTGACTACTTCTACGTCGACGGTGACATCGACGGTTCGTTCGTCGAGTCCCAAGGAGATGGGTTGTACTACTCGACCGGTGACATCAAGCTCGACAAGGAGATCACGGCGACGGTGACCCTGGTCGCGGAAGGGGTCATCGAGGTCAGCGCCTCGGACCAGGACCTCGAGCCGTATGTCGACGGCCTACTCGCCTTCGCAGCCGAGCCGTACACCGGGATCGATCGGTGCGACAAGTTCGTCGTGAACATGGGCGGCTCGTCGAACTCATGGTCGGGCGTCATCTACGGTCCCAAGGGTCTCATCGAGATGAACGGGTCCAGCAATACGACGCTCACAGGTTCACTGATCGGGTACTCGCTCCGCCTCAACGGGTCCGAGCTCACGATCAGGTCGGACGGAGCGCACGCTCCGACGCAGTACGACGTGAAGTTGCTGAAATGACAGGGGAGCACCGGCGAAGCGAGCGCGGGGCAACCGTGATGGAGATGGCCATCGTGCTGCCACTCCTGCTCACGTTCATCTTCGGGATCATCGACGGCGCCCGACTGATTGCGACCCACAACGACGTGCGCACCGCTACGCGAGAAGCCGCTCGACACGGCTCCGCGGTGGGCGACAACGCGGTGGGGAAGCCGCACTTTGTCGACTGTGCTGCGATCCGTGACGCCGGCCTGAGCCTCTCGTCAACCGTGGATTTCGTGCCCTCCGACATCACGGTGCAATACGACTCAGGGCCCGGAACGGTTGTCAAAGCTGTCTGTCCTGTCGGCGGCCCATCGCCCGATCCGTCGACGTTCGAGTCGGGGGACCGTGTGCTCGTCACGATCAGCGTTCCTTTCGAACCGGCAACCCCGCTGATCGGAAGGTTCTTCGGCGGTATCACCGTCACCTCAGTGGATCGGAGGTCGATCCTCTCGCCATGAATGCTCAGGAATCCCCACGCCGTGAACACGGTGCAGCGGTGGTCGAAATGGCCCTGATCCTCCCGCTCGTCGTCCTTCTCGCCTTCGCGCTGATTGATATCGGCCGATTGATCTACACGAAGATCGACCTCCACGAGGCGGTCCAGGAAGGGTCCATCTGGGGTGCGTACAACCCCGATGACTACCTCGCCGTCCAGACGCGGGTTGCGGAGAGCCTCAACGGCGACGTCTACCCCGGCGACGTGGTCGTCGAATGTCCATCGAGCACCGACACGGTTCGCGTGACGCTGAGCCACGGTGTTCCGTTGATCACGCCTCTGTTCAACGATCGTACGATCACGCTCACGGTCAGCGCCGAGGGAGACCTGCTGAGCGATGACCCGTGTCAGGCCTCGCCGTGACGAAGCACCGCCTCCAGTTCGGTCTCTTGGTTTCCATCGTGTCCGCGCTCGTCATGGTCGCGGCGCCCCAGGTACGGGGGGCGTGCGGTCCGCCGGAATCGCTTCGCGTCGCGTTGTCCCAAGCCGAGTCGGCGTTCGTTGGGATGGTCGACACTGTTTCGGATCAGGACCGAACCGCCGCGATGACCGTTCTCGAGGTGTGGAAGGGGCGTGATCTTCCCGAGGTCGTGACGGTGTCGGGCACCGGTCGACCTGGAGGCGCTGGATCGGACGGCGTCGACCGCACGTACCAAGTGGGTCGGACCTACCTCGTCGTTCCGTTGAACGCCGAACCGCCGTTTCAGGACTCGTTGTGCACGGCGACAGGCCTGTATCGCCCAACGGGTGCTGTTCCCGACGAACTTGCGGCTGCTGTGGGCGCGACGACCGTTCGTGCGGCGAGCCCGATGGGGCCGGCAGACGGCGCGGCGTCAGGTCCCGGCCTCATGTTCGGCTGGCTCGTGGTCGGCGCTCTGATTCTGATCGCGATCTCCGCTGCAGTTGGTATGCGAATACGCGTCCATACGAGGGCCGGGTCATCGACGAACCACGATCTCCCCACCCGGCACAGGAAGCGGTGGTACAGCTTCGATGGTGCGGTGGGACGATCCGGCCTGCACACAGTGAAACAACTTCGCCTGAAACGCTGACGCCGGTGCTGATCAGTCGCTTTGTGCGGCGTCCACGGGTCGAACCACAACGGGCAGCAACCCGGCGCACCGACCTCGTCGTGAACTGACTTCCGGCCCTGCATGAGCGCTGGCACTCCATGCAGCGTGGGCACAAAGGGAGTGCCGTAGGCCGAGGAAGACCGTGGACATCCGGCTACTTGGCAATGTGGAGGTCGAGGCCGACGGAGTGTTGCTCGACGTCGGTTCTCCGAAAGCACGCGCCGTGTTCACGGTGCTTGTGCTGCACGTCAACGAAGTCGTGTCCACGGATCGCATCATCGACCTCGTTTGGGGCGACGACCCGCCACGTACCGCAGCGCACTCGGTTCAGCTCTACGTGTCTGAACTGCGGAGGACCCTCGAAGGCCAAGTGGTCGCATCGATCGAGACGAGGTCTCCGGGCTATTCGCTGCGAATCCATCCGGAATCGATCGATGTTCACCGGTTCGGCCGCCTTGTCGACCACGGCTCAGCGCTGTTCGAACGAGGTGACCACGGAGCAGCAGTTCGCACGCTGCGCGAGGCACTCGACCTCTGGCGAGGCGCGCCCCTGGGCGACTTCGCCTACGAAGACTTCGCCCAGCATCACATCCGCCGGCTCGACGAACTGAAACTCGCAGCGGAGGTTGACCTGGCCGCAGCCGAACTGGAGGTCGGCCACTTCCGAGCAGCGCTCCGCATGCTCGAACGGATCGTCGAGGAGCATCCGCTGCGCGAGCGTCCCGTGGAGCTCTTGATGCTCGCTCTCTATCGCCAGGGACGGCAGGCCGAGGCGCTCCGGGCGTACGACGCAGTTCGGAAGCGGCTCGCAGAGGAACTGGGCATCGATCCGTCACCGCAGCTGTCCCGGCTGGAGCAGTTGGTACTCGAGCAGGACTCGAGTCTGCGTACTGAGTCGGTGGCCCGACCGTCCTGGTCTGGGAATCTGCCCGCCGACGTCACCTCGTTTGTCGGACGACATGCCGACCTCGCCGAGCTCGAGAGCATCGTCGGCCGAAGTCGTCTCCTCACGTTCCTCGGGCCTGGAGGCATCGGTAAGTCGCGTCTCGCTCTCGAGCTGGCCCGACGCCTCGAACCGCAGTTCGATGACGGTGTCTGGTTGGTGGAGCTCGGCACGATCGTCGACCCGTCATCAATCGCCGGAGAGATCGCTGCACTGTGGCGGCGCGCCGAGGAGTTCGAGACGATCGAGGACCTGGCGGCGTTGCTGTCAGATCGACAGGCCTTGCTACTCCTCGACAACTGTGATCGGGTCGTCGCCGGCGTCGCCAAAGTGGCCGAACGATTGCTGCAGACAGCGCCGGATCTCCACATCGTGGCGACGAGCCGCGAGCCGCTCGAATGCCGTGGTGAGGTGCTGTGGCGGGTCGACCCCCTTGACCTGATCAGCAGCTCGATGGTAACGACTCCGGCAGGGGCGGCATCAGAGGCGGCAGAACTCTTCGTCGAGCGAGCCCGCGACGCGAATCCTCGCCTGAGTATCGACGGAGACGCCAGCGCATCGGTGTCGAGCATCTGCGCAATGCTGGAAGGCATTCCACTGGCCATCGAGCTGGCCGCGTCACAGTTGCGGGGAGTGACACTGGACGAACTCCATAGGCAGCTCGACGACCAACTCGGTGTGCTGGTGAGCAGCGATCGCAATGTTCCTGCTCGACAACAGACCTTGGAGCGCACGATCGAGTGGAGCTACGACTTGCTCGACAGCGCAGAACGTGAGTTGTTCACCACGCTCGGAGACTTCTCCGTCGAGTTTCCGCTGCGGGCGATCGAGGTTGCCTGTGCGAGCGACGCTATCGCTGAGGAGACCATCGCCCCACTCGTTGCACGCCTCGTCGACAAGTCGCTTCTCGTGCGCCTGGAACGAGGAGGACGGACCTGGTATCGGCTCCTCGACACCGTTCGGGCTTTCGCTTTCCGGCGCTTCGTAGGACCAGGCGACTCTCCCGGCCGGGGCTTTCTGATGCACCTGGCCGGTCGAACCGACCGCAACCTCCGTGGTTCGATCGATGAGATGTGGTCTGCGCTGCTCGGCGGCAACTCGGAGATCGCTCGTGAGGCGCTGACCCTCGCGGCCAACCGCTTCCGTGAGGACCAAGGGGGAGAGCTCGCCGGCATCATTGCCGCACTGATCTCCAGAAACGGCTCGGTCGGCTACCTCTGCGGAATGAAGCCGGCGGAGACTCCGGCCGACCGCGGCGATGGCAGCTTCGGCGCACGCGCAATCATGAGGCGTTTCCGCGACGGCTTCATGGCCGGGGCGCGGCGAGTGGACCCCGACATCGAGATCGCGGAGCGCTGTCTCACCGAGGAGATCGATTTCGCTGCGGCATTCGAGAACCCCCGGCGGGGTGGGGAGCTGGCCGCGATCATGTTCGCCGACGGCGCCGACGTGATCTTCCACGCCGCCGGCCACTCCGGGAGTCGGATGTTCGAGATCGCTCGCCGGGTGACCGAGGACACCGGGACCCATCGTTGGGTGATCGGCGTGGACTTCGACCAGTACCGGGATGTCGACGCAGCCCTGCGGCCACACGTGCTCGCCTCCATCCGCAAGCAAGTGCCGACCGACGTCTTTCGGCAGATCAAGCAAGCCGTCGCTGCGGGCCGGGTCGACGAAGCACCGTGGTTCGACGTGGCGAACGGCGGTCTCGCCGTTGCGACTTCAGGAGGCCACATCGACCACCTGGCGAGTGTCCTCGAATCGGCTCGGGCCGAGATCATCGCTCGGAAGGCGTGATCTGGTCAACCAGACGTGAACGACCCGTCGATCATCCGAGCCAGGAACGGAGTTTGGCGTGTTGCTCGAGTGTCCCGACGACGATTGGGATGTCGCCCGCATACACGGCGGTTGCCGACACCGGTTCGTGCACGAACGATCCGTCGCGGCGCCGAACGGCTAGGACCGTCACTCCGGTGGCGGCAACCAGGCCGGACTGCCCGATCGAGGTGCCATCGAGTCGACTGTTGTGGTCGATCGTGAACTCTCTCACTCGAAACTCCAGGCCGCCGTCTTGCATCGACTCACCGACGAGGTCTGCGACGTTGGGTTGGAGCATGAAAGCCGCCATACGGTTGCCGCCGATCTCGTGCGGATTGACAACTCGATCAGCTCCCGCCTGGGCGAGTTTGCGGGCTGCGCTGGCGTCGTTGGCTCGCGCCACGATGAAGAGCCCCGGGTTCAACGCTCGGCCGCTCAGCACGACGTAGGTGTTGTCCGCATCGGAGTTCAACGCAACGATCAGACCGCGCGCGCGGTCGATTCCGGCCCGCTTCAGGACATCATCGTCGGTCGCCTGACCGATGACGGCGGGCAAACCACCGAGCGCGTCCTGATCCGGCTGCCGATCGACCACGACAACGTCGAGTCCCTCGGACCGGACGGCACGGGTGATGGCCTGACCCACCTGTCCGAAGCCACACAGGACAATGTGGTCGCTCAGTGCATCGAGTGTGTGCTGCAATCTCGCCCTCCCCAGGTGATCGCGTAGCTGACCGGCCATCAACGCCTCGATGGCAAAGCCGAGCGTATACAAGGCAACTCCAACGCCGAGCAGGATGAGGATCGCCGAGACGACTCGGTAGCTCCCGCCGATGTTGGCGCCGACTTCGGTGTAGCCAACGGTCGAGATCGTGATCAGCGTCTGATAGAAGGCATCGAAGGGTGCCAACCCAAGGGCGGTGTACGCAACCGTGCCTGCGGCGAGAACACCGAAGAGCGCAATGAGCCCGAGTCTCACCTGGTGCCATGGGTCGGCTTGATCGGGCGGGCCTGGTCGAGTCTCAGCCACCGTCTCGGGCTGCCCGCATGTGGAGTCCTCCAGACTGCTCGGCCGCCGAGGGTACGACGGATCCGTGACCTGGTGTTGCCGCAGGACAACACGATAGTGAACGAACCGAAAGGAATCGGCAGCTGCAGGGCGCTCCCGGTACATTGATGGGTCATGAAGCGTGTGGGGATGGCGGTCGCTCTTGCATCGTTGGTGGTCGCGTTGACTCCATGGGCTGCTTCCGGTGACTGGAATCCGGAACAGACGCCGGCCGAGCAGGAGATCTGGCGCATCGATGGGCCGAGTGCGTGTCCCGAGGTCTTCTTCATTGGTCTGCGCGGGTCGGGACAGAACGACTCGATGGCCGGTCCGATCGAGTTCGGTGACCAGATCGAACGGCTCTACCGGTCGTACGCGGCGGTCGTCCACGGTTCATCCGTGCCGGGATCGATCGACGGAGCTCGGGTGGCGCCCGTTCCGCCGCCCGGCTATCGGGCAGTCGCCGCCGTCAATTGGGTCGACCTCACCGATCCCTTCGGCGCCTATTGGGAGTCGGTTGATGAGGGAGCAGCAGCCACGGCGCGCACGGTGCGCGCCGCCGCGCAGCGGTGCGGCGACGGGACGAAGTTCGTTCTGGCGGGCTTCTCTCAGGGCGCCCAAGCAGTCACCGAGGCACTCCCCAAGATCCCCAAGGAGATCCGGCCCCGTATCGCCGCCGTGCTGCTGGTTGCCAGCCCGACGTGGCGGGCCGATCAGCCGATCACCTACTTCGGTCACGATCCAGATTGGGTTGGTTCACTTGCGGGTTCGTGCACGGGAGCCTGCGGCGGCGCCATCAAGTCATGGGCCAGATCGCGCACGGCGGCGCTCTGTCATGAAGGTGATGCGGTCTGCACCGGCGTTGGCTTCGGACCGATCCATGCCGACTACACCGACCAACACATGGACGAACTCGCCGCGTGGGCTGCAGCCAGAACGGTCATCGCGGATCCAGTTCCAACCTGCGACGAAGTTCGGGCTACCCACGTGGGGACCGAGGCGGCGGACGTGATCAAAGGAACCCGGTACGCCGACGTCGTTGTGGCGCTAAGAGGCCGAGATACCGTCACCACACGCGGTGGCGACGATCGAGTGTGCGCCGGCGGAGGCAACGACACGATTTCCACCGGCTCGGGCAACGATCGTGTTTGGGCCGGTTCCGGGAGCGACTCGGTCTCGGCAGGGCCGGGGCACGATCGAATCTGGGGTGAGGCTGGATCGGATGTCGAGCTCGACGGTGGCGGAGGCGACGACGTCATCCGAGGCGGCGGCGCCGATGATCGCCTGGTCGGGGGGAAGGGCAGTGATCGCCTCTTCGGCGGCAGCGGCGACGATGTGTGCGACGGCGGAGCCGGCAGCGACGAGTTCGACGGGTGCGAAACGTCCGTCCCCTGACACTCGTCGCAGTCGCGGCTCCTGTGGGGGGACTAGTCACTCCGCTCGTCGGGAAACTCTCTCTAGAACCCCGAGTTCTCCTGCCGACAGGTAGAAGAGGACGAAATCAACACGAGAGCCGGATGACTGCCATTCGTTACCCCCAGAGGCAGTACGCCACCCAAGCTCGAGGAGCGCGTCGCGACTCCTCGGTGGTGACGTGCCGCCGCCACGATGCCCGGGCGGCGCCGTGATCGTTGAATCGGCTGACGCTGCTCCGCGTTTCTGGCACCGGCTCTCGAGGGTCACGACCGGGCCGTCCGCCGTCTGGATCCTGTCCTTCGTCACCCTCGGCGTTGCGATGTGGTTCACCTCGATCATGGGTGAGCTACGTCCGCTCGTCGGCTCGTTCGAGTTGCGGTGGTGGGCGCTGGCTCCGGCGTTCGGCGCAGCCGAGGCAGCAGTCGTGCACATCCAGTTCCGCAAGGACGCCCATTCGTTCTCGATGAGCGAGATCCCGCTCGTCGTCGGGCTCTTTTTCGCCGCACCCGTCGACCTCGTCGTCGCCCAGCTCGTCGGCAATGCCGTGATTCTCTCGCTGGGCCGGAAGCAGCAGCCCATCAAGCTCGGCTTCAACCTCGCCCAATTCGCCCTGCAGACCACCGTGGCCATCGTGATCTTCCGATCGATCGCAGGCTCGGGTGGCATCGGACCGGTGAGCTGGTTCGCCGCCTACATCGCCGCACTCGCTGCGCTCTTCGTCGCCGACGCTCTCATCAATGCCGCAATCGGTCTGACCGGGGGTGGCATGACCCGTCGCGACGTGCTCGGCGTCTTCGGTGTCAGTGTCATGGCCGCCGTCATGAACACCAGCCTCGGCTTGACGGCAGCGACGGTGCTCGAAGCCGATCCGAAGGCGACGTGGCTCGCCCTCGTGTCGCCGGCAATCCTCTACATGGCCTATCGCGCCTACGTGTCCCAGCAGCGCGAACGCGGACGACTCGAGTCGCTGTTCGAGATGACCCGGGAGCTCCACCGGCGTCCGCAACTCGAGGGTGCGCTCCTATCCGCTGCAACGCACGCTCGTGCCATGGTCGATGCTGAGTACGTCGAACTCGTCCTGATGCCCACCACGCCGGAATCGAAGGTGCTCGTGACTCGTTCCGGCCCGAGCACGGCAACTGCAGTGCTTCGTGCGGCCGTCCTTGCCGACCACCACCCGGTGCATCGCATCGAGGCAGGTGGTGCGCTTCTCGAGTCACCTCTCGTTCCGCTGACCTCGGAGTCTCCGGATTCGCCGATCGCCGAAGGCATCGTGGCGGCACTCGCACGCGACGGTCACGTCATCGGCTTCCTGTGGGCGGCGAACAAACTCGGAGACATTGGGAACTTCACGGAGGAGGACGTCCGGCTCCTCGTGAGCATCGCCCAACAGACGATGGTGTCGGTTGAGAACAGCCAACTCGAGGACTCGTTGGCCCAGGTGACCGAACTCAAGGAGCAGCTCGAGGGGCTCGTCCGATCGAAGGACGACTTCCTCGCAGCGGTCAGCCACGAGCTGCGCACGCCACTGACGGCCGTGGTCGGCCTCGCCCACGAACTCCGCGACCAGACCTCGGATCAAGACGACGAGATGGGCGAATTCGTCGGCATCATCGCCGAGCAGAGCGGTGAGCTCGCCAACCTGGTCGAGGACCTGCTGACTGCCGCCCGAGCCGACACGGGGAATCTCGAGGTCGTCGCCAAGCGCCTCGATGTGGCCAGCGAGCTCGAAGCGGCGCTCGGTGGCGTGATGGCAGCGGCTCGCCAGGTTGCGATCGACGTGCCGCCAAGACTGTCGGTCTTCGCCGACCCCGTTCGCCTCCGCCAGATCGTACGAAACCTGATTGTGAACGCGCATCGCTACGGCGGCACCGATGTGCGTATCGAAGCCAAGCCGGGGTCCGGCGTTGTGGTGATCGTCGTCAGCGACGACGGCGAGGGCGTGCCGGCGGGGCTCGAGGAGCTGATCTTCGGGCGGTACGAGCGAGGCGGCGCGAGTGTCACTCAACCCGGTTCCGTCGGGATCGGGCTCGCAGTGTCGCGCGAACTGGCCGAACTCATGGGGGGTGCGCTCACCTATGAACGGGCCGCCGGACGTACGAGGTTCGTTCTCCGCCTTCCCGCCGCCGGTTGAGCAGCCGGCCCGACCTCGGGTGACTAGCTAGATCGGAATCGACGAGAACCCTCCCCAAGAACTACTGCGGGTTTTGCCGAAGTGATTGGAGACAACGTCGATCACGGAAGGTTGACCCGCCCCATGACCCCCACCGCTTTCTCCTTGACGACAGGGCGCCGCTCTGTCGTTCTTTCAATTCTGATGTCGCTGTTCTTGGCGGCGTCGGTGCTGATGGCCCCGGCTGCCATGGCCGACGAGCCCGAGGTCGACGACTCCGAGTGGGCCTCCGACGACGCGACTTACGACGTGTCGGGCACGCTATACAAGACCGCACGGTTCATCTTTGCCAACAAGATGTGGGCAGCTGGCTACACCGGCGATGGCATCGACATTGCGCTGATCGATTCCGGTGTCGTTCCGGTCGCGGGTCTTACGGCGCCGGGCAAGGTCATCAACGGTCCCGATCTGTCCTTCGAGTCTCAGGCCCCCAACATGCAGTACCTCGATACGTTCGGACACGGCACGCATCTCGCCGGGATCATGGTCGGATTGGATCCCGACGTTGAGGTCGGCAACGGCGAGGACCTGTATGAGGATGCCGGGGACCACTTCGTCGGCATCGCTCCGGAAGCTCGCCTTGTGAGTCTGAAGGTCGCCGATGCCAACGGCGCCGTGGACGTGACTCAGGTGATCGCTGCGATCGACTGGGTCGTGCAGCATCGCAACGACAACGGGATGAACATCCGGGTCATCAACCTCTCGTTCGGCACCGACTCGTTGCAGGACTATCAGATCGACCCGCTCTCGTTCGCCGTTGAGAATGCCTGGAAGAA
>JASJAX010000010.1 GCA_030066755.1 Acidimicrobiia bacterium | reverse complement strand
GCCTTTCCGTGCTCGTCGTTCTGGGCGGTCGTCACGAACGTGATGTCCATGCCGCGCACCTTCACGACCTTGTCGTAATCGATCTCGGGGAAAATCAGCTGTTCGGTGACCCCGAAGCTGTAGTTGCCCCTGCCGTCAAAACCCTTCGGGCTGAGCCCGCGGAAGTCCCGGATCCGTGGAATCGACACGGCGATCAGCCGATCGAAGAACTCCCACATCCGCTCGCCGCGCAGGGTGACGTGGGCGCCAATCGCCTGGCCCTCGCGGAGCTTGAAGTTCGCCACGGACTTGCGGGCCCGATTCACCCGCGGTTGTTGACCCGTGATGATCCGGAGGTCCTCGACGGCCGCGTCGATCAGCTTGCCGTCCTGGGCGGCGTCGCCGACGCCCATGTTCACGACGATCTTCGCCAACCTGGGCACCTGCATCACGTTGTCGAGTCCGAGCTCTTCCCGGAGCTGCGACACGATCTCTTCGTGGTACTTGATCTTCAAGCGGGCCGTCATTCGAGGTCACTCCCACACTTGCGGCACGTCCGGTATTTGCGGCCTTCGTCGTCGATACGGGCACCGATCTTGGTGGGACCGCACTCCGGGCACAGGATCATCACGTTGGAGGCATCGATCGGCATGTCCTTGTCGATGATTCCGCCCTGCATGGTCTGGCCGGTGGGGCGGGCATGGCGCTTGGCCGTTGCAACGCCCTCGACGATGATCTTGTTCTTGTCGGTCAGGACACGGGCAATGCGGCCCTCGGCCCCTTTGTCCTTGCCCGTGATGACCCGAACGGTGTCTCCAGTGCGCAGCTTCATCACAGCACCTCCGGCGCCAACGAGACGATGCGCATGAAACGCTTGTCGCGCAGCTCACGGCCGACTGGGCCGAAGATGCGCGTGCCGCGCGGCTGCTGCTGATCGTTGATGATCACGCATGCGTTGTCGTCGAAACGGATGTAGGTACCGTCCTGGCGCCGGATCTCCTTGCGGGTCCGCACGACGACGGCCTTGACGATCTCACCCTTCTTGACGGTTCCGCCGGGCACTGCGTCCTTCACCGTGCCGACGATGGTGTCACCGAGACGGGCGTAGCGGCGCTTGGACCCACCGAGCACGCGGATGCACAGCACCTCGCGGGCTCCGGTGTTGTCCGCCACTCGAAGGCGGCTTTCCTGCTGGATCATCTAGCTCGCTCCACGACTTCCTCGACGCGCCAGCGCTTCGTCTTCGACAACGGTCGTGTCTCGACGATGCGCACCGTGTCGCCCAGACGCGCGTCGTTCTGCTCGTCGTGGGCGTGGTACTTCTTCCGTGACGGCACGGTCTTCCCGTACTTGGGGTGCCGCTTGGAATCGAGGACCTCAACGGTAATCGTCTTGTCCCTCGCGTCCGAAATCACCACCCCGGTGCGGACCTTGCGGCTCGCGCGCTCCATCATTCACTCTCCTGAAGACGTTCCCAGGCGGCGATCTCTTGCTCACGGATCACGGTGTTGATCCGAGCGATCTCCTTCTTGACCTGGCGGATGCGGGCGGTGTTGTCCAGCTGGTTGGTTGCATACTGGAAGCGCAGGTTGAACAGCTCTTCCTTGGACTCATCCAGCGCCTCTTGCAGCTCGCGATTGGTGAGCCCGCGCAGCTCGGCAGCCTTCATAGCTCCTCCCGCCTCACGAACTTGGTCTTGACGGGCAGCTTGTGACCGGCGAGGCGCATGGCGTCGCGCGCCAGCTCCTCGTCGACACCGGCCATCTCGAACATGACCCGGCCCGGCTTCACGACGGCGACCCAGTACTCCGGGTTGCCCTTGCCGGATCCCATCCGGGTCTCGGCCGGCTTCTCGGTGACCGGCTTGTCCGGGAAGATCGTGATCCAGACCTTCCCGCCACGCTTGATCTTGCGAGTCATCGCAACACGAGCCGACTCGATCTGACGTGAGGTGATCCAACCAGGCTCTTGCGCCTGGAGACCGTACTCCCCGAACGCGACCTTGGTGCCACCCTTGGCCTTGCCGGTCATACGACCCTTCTGCGTCTTGCGGTACTTGGTCCGCTTCGGCATGAGCATCAGCCGTCACTCCCCTCGGGAGTGTCTTCACCGGAGTCGTCAGTCGTCGGTGATCCGTCGTCAGTCGCAACGTCGTCGGATTCCGACGGTTCCGCAGCGGCTTCCACCGTCGATTCCGCAGCGGCTTCCGGCTTGGGCTCCTCGGCCGAGTCGGCTTCGGGAGCGGCGACGGGCTCGGGCTCTTCGGCATCGACCGCGTCATCGATCGCCTCAGTGACGTCCGCGGCGGGGGCCGCAGCGTCGTCCACTGACGACTGAGGACTGACGGCTGAAGACTCGGCGGCGTCAGCCGCCGCTGCTGCCGCCGCTGCCGCTGCCACGTCGACCTCTTCGGTCGCTTCGGCCTTTGCCTCCTCGAACTCCGCAACGGCATCGGACTTGGTCAGTCTGCGACCGCCACCGGCTTCGATGAGGCGCTTGCCGCCTTCCTTGCGCTTGCCACCGCCGGCCTCCACGAGGCGCTTGCCGCCGCCGGCCTCGATGAGGCGGGAGCTGCGTCGGCCCTCGGGAGCTTCGGCGCGAGACTTGGCAGAGCGCCGCCGTTGTGACGGCCCACCTGCGGCGAGCCGTGCTTCAGCGGCGATCTTGTCGCGACTGGCCTGGAGCGACGGGATGACGTCGCCCTTGTAGACCCAGACCTTCACGCCGATGGCACCAACGGTCGTCGACGCCGTCGACTGGCCGAAGTCCACGTCGGCGCGCAGTGTGTGCAGCGGAACCCGTCCTTCGAGATACCACTCACGCCGACCCATGTCGGCACCGCCGAGCCGCCCCGACGCCTGGACACGAACGCCCTCGGCGCCTGCTTTGAGCGCGGTCTGGACGGCACGCTTCATCGCTCGCCGGAACGAGACCCGGCCCTCGAGCTGGTCGGCGACACTGCGGCTGAGCAGCTTGGCGTCCAGCTCGGGGTTCTGCACCTCGATCACGTTGAACTTGACGATTCGATTGGTCAGGTCTTCGAGGCCTCGACGCAGGCGGTCGGCTTCCGAGCCGGACCGTCCGATCACGACGCCCGGACGTGCCGTGTGCACATCGATCTGGACCTTCTTGTCACCGATTCGCTCGATGTCGATCCGGGAGACCGCACCACGGGTGAGCTCGCCGAACAGGTACTTGCGGACTCGAGCGTCCTCGTTGACCTGGGCGGCGTAATCCTTTTCGCTGTACCAACGGGACTTCCAGTCGGTGACGATGCCGAGGCGCAGACCGTAGGGGTGAACTTTCTGTCCCACGACTACACCTCCTCGTTGTCGTAGTCATCGTCGTCGGCGACAACGATGGTGATGTGGCTGGTGCGCTTGCGAATTCGCGTTGCGCGACCACGGGCTCGGGGACGCCAACGCTTGAGCGTCGGGCCCTCGTCGGCAAAGGCTTCGGCGATGAAGAGCTCGTCGGCGTCCATCGCGAAGTTGTGCTCTGCGTTGGACACGGCCGAGTCGAGCACCTTCAAGATGGTCGGTGCCGCACGGCGGTTCGTGTACTCCAGCACGTCACGCGCGTCGTCGACCGGGAGGCCCCGAACGAGGTCCAGCACACGGCGGACCTTGTACGGCGACTGCCGGATGAACTTGGCCTTGGCGTGTGCCTTCATCCGCGCCTCGCTGACTTCTCTCCGGCGTGACCCCGGAACGTGCGGGTCGGGGCGAACTCGCCGAGCTTGTGGCCGACCATCGACTCACTGATGTAGACCGGCACGTGCTTGCGGCCGTCGTGGACCGCGATCGTGTGCCCGACCATCTCCGGAAGCACCGTGGAGCGCCGGCTCCAGGTGCGGATCACCTTACGTTCGTTCTTGTCGTTGGCGCGTTCGACCTTGCGCAGCAAGTGCTCGTCGACGAACGGGCCCTTCTTCAGGCTCCTTGCCATCAGCGGCGTCCCTTCTTCGATCGGCGACGCACGATGTACTGGTCGCTCGCCTTGTTCTTCTTGCGGGTGCGGCCCTCGGGCTTGCCCCATGGTGACGTCGGATGCCGACCACCGGAGCTGCGGCCCTCGCCACCACCGAGTGGGTGATCCACGGGGTTCATCGCCACGCCACGAGTCTGCGGACGCTTGCCCTTCCAACGATTCCGCCCGGCCTTGCCGATCTTCACGAGCTCGGCCTCGGTGTTGCCCACCTGGCCGATCGTTGCCCGACAGTCCAACGGAACTTGCCGCATCTCGCCCGAAGGCAGGCGAAGCAGTGCCAGGTTGTTCTCCTTGGACATCAGCTGGGCCGACGTGCCGGCGGAGCGAGCCATCTTGGCTCCCCCACCGGGGCGAAGCTCGATGGCATGCACCACCGTGCCGGTCGGGATGTTGCGCAGCGGCATGGCGTTGCCGGGGCGGATGTCGGCTCCAGCGCCGGATTGCAGCATGTCACCCGGCGTGACGCCCACGGGAGCGAGGATGTAGCGCTTCTCGCCGTCCACATAGTGGAGCAGGGCGATACGCGCGTTGCGATTCGGGTCGTACTCGATCGCCGCGACCTTGGCGGGAATCCCGTCCTTGGTCCGGCGGAAGTCGACGATGCGATAGCGCCGCTTGTGACCTCCACCGCGGTGACGCGAGGTAATTCGACCGTTGACGTTGCGACCCGACGAGCGCTTCTGCTTGGCGAGGAGCGCCTTCTCGGGCTTCGACTTCGTGACCGTGTCGAAGTCCGACACCGTCTGGAATCGCCGCCCGGGCGAGGTTGGCTTCAGTTTCTTCACACCCATGAGCTCAAACCTCGAAGATGTCGATGGAATCGCCGGGCGCCAGTGTCACCAGTGCCCGCTTGACGTCGGCTCGCTTGCCGTAGACCCAGCCGGTCCGCTTGCGCTTGCCTTTGCGGTTGATCGTGTTCACGCGCATCACGTTGACGTCGAAGATCTCGGCAACCGCTTGCTTGATCTCGGTCTTGTTGGACCGCTTGTCGACGACGAACGTGTACGTGTTGAAGTCCTGGATCAGGTCGTACGACTTCTCCGAAACGACCGGCTCGAGGACAACATCGCGCGGATTCTTCTTCATTCGGCCGCCTCCTCGTCACTCGCGTCCCCCGCGTCGCTGACGACCGACGACTGACGACTGACGACTGCTTCTGCATGCTCCTCGGTCCCGCGGGGGGCGCCCTGACCCAGATCCAGCGTGCCCTTGCTCATGATGATCGTCTCGGCCCAGAGCACGTCGTAGGTGTTGGCCTGTCCGAGGTTGGAGGCAATGACGTGGTCCAAGTTGCGGAACGACTTGATGGCGTTGCGCTCGTGGTCTTCGGCGAGGAGCAGCACCTTGCCGGTGACGCTCATCGCCTCGAGGAGGGCCACTGCCTGCTTGGTCTTCGGTGCCTCCCACGTATCAAAGGTCTCGACGACCTTGATCATGCCTTCTGCGGCTCGTGCGGAGAGGGCGGAACGCAAGGCGAGACGCTTCATCTTCTTCGGCGTGCGCTGCGAGTAGTCGCGCGGCTTGGGACCGTGGGCGACGCCACCGCCGATCCACTGCGGAGAGCGGGTCGAACCGTGACGGGCCCGGCCGAGGCCTTTCTGGCGCCATGGCTTGCGGCCACCACCGCGGACCTCGGCCCGCGTCTTGGTGGAGTGGGTGCCGGCTCGGGCCGCCGCCAACTGGGCGGTGACGACCTGGTGCATGACGGGCACGTTCGGCTCGATACCGAAGATGGCCGGCTCGAGATCGACCTCACCCTTCGGCTTGCCGTCGGCCGTGTAGAGCTCTGCGGTCAGCTTGTCAGCCATTCGCTTTCACCGCCTCTCGGATCACCACGACCGTGCCCTTCGAGCCGGGTACGGCACCACGCACCATGACGAGGTCCCGCTCGGCATCGACGGCGACGATGTCCAAGTTCATGACCGTCACCTGATCCGAGCCCATCCGGCCCGGCATCCGCTTGCCTTTGAAGACTCGCGCCGGCGTTGCGCAGGCACCGATGGCGCCCGGTGCACGGTGGATCTTGTGGGCGCCGTGACTGGCTCCCTGACCCTTGAAGTTGTGCCGCTTCATGGCTCCGGCGAAGCCTTTGCCCTTGGATACGCCTGCGACGTCGGCCTTGGCGCCGGCCTCGAAGAGATCGGCTGCGCTGATCTTCTGACCGAGCTTGAACTCCGCAGCGTCGTCGACTCGCACCTCGACGAGATGCTTCGACGGCGGCACGTTGGCCTTGGCGAAGTGGCCTGCAGTCGGACGATTGACGTGCTTGGAGGCGAGCTCCTTGTACGCAATCTGAATTGCGTCGTAACCGTCGGTGTCGGCGGTCTTGATCTGCGTCACGTGGACGGGACCCGCCTTGATGACCGTCACGGGGATCGCCCGCGAATCGTCGTCGAAGATCTGGGTCATGCCCAACTTCTCTCCGAGAATCGCTTTCACGTCTTGATCTCCACTTCCACTCCAGCCGGAAGGTCGAGCCGCATCAGCGAGTCGACGGTCTTTGGCGTCGGCTCGAGAATGTCGATCAGCCGCTTGTGGATCCGCATCTCGAAGTGCTCACGGGACGTCTTGTCCACATGCGGGCCGCGGATCACGCAATAGCGGTGAATCCGGGTCGGCAGCGGCACCGGACCCCTGATCTTTGCCTGGGTCCGGACGACGGTCTCAGCGATCTTGCGCGCCGACTCATCGACCACCGAGTGGTCGTAAGCCTTGAGCCGAATCCGAATCCGGTGCTCGTTGTCTGCCATTCGTCGCTTCGCTCCTCATGGAGTACTGAGTATTGAGTAGCGAGTACAGAGACTCAGACGTCTCATTCCTCTTCGCTGCTCTCGTCGCTCAGTACCTCTTTGCCTTGGTCGTCTCTGTACTCAGTACTTGGTACTCGGTACTTCTATTTGGTGATCTTGGTGACACGGCCGGCACCAACCGTGCGGCCACCCTCACGAATCGCAAACCGCAAACCCTCATCCATCGCGATCGGCGCAATCAACTCAACCGTCATCTCCGTGTTATCACCCGGCATCACCATCTCCGTACCCGACGGCAACTTCACCGTCCCCGTCACATCCGTCGTCCGGAAATAGAACTGCGGCCGATACCCATCAAAGAACGGGTTATGCCGACCACCCTCCTCCTTCGTCAACACATACACCTGACCCTCAAAATCAGTATGCGGCGTAATCGAACCCGGCAACGCCACCACCTGACCCCGCTCAACCTCATCCTTCCCAATCCCACGAAGAAGAAGCCCAACGTTGTCCCCAGCCTGACCCTCATCCAACAACTTCCGGAACATCTCCACCCCGGTCACCGTCGTCGTCTGCAGATCCCGAATCCCCACAATCTCAACCTGCTCACCAACATGAATCACACCAGTCTCAATCCGACCCGTCACCACCGTGCCACGACCCGTAATCGAGAACACATCCTCAATCGCCATCATGAACGGCTTCTCCGTATCCCGCTCCGGCTCCGGAATATACGAATCCACCGCCTCCATCAACTCATGAATCGACGCCTCAGCCCCCTCCAGACCCTCAAGCGCCTGCAACGCCGAACCCCGCACCACCGGCACATCATCACCCGGGAACTCATACTCCGTCAGCAGATCCCGAACCTCCAACTCAACCAGATCCAACAACTCCTCGTCATCAACCTGATCAACCTTGTTCAAATACACCACAATGAACGGCACACCCACCTGACGCGCCAACAACACATGCTCACGCGTCTGCGGCATCGGCCCATCCGCCGCCGACACCACCAAAATCGCACCATCCACCTGCGCCGCACCCGTAATCATGTTCTTCACATAATCCGCATGCCCCGGCATATCCACATGCGCATAGTGACGGTTCTCCGTCTCATACTCCACATGCGCAATCGCAATCGTGATCCCACGCTCCCGCTCCTCAGGAGCCTTATCAATCTGATCAAACGCCGTGAACTCCGTACCACCCGAGCCCTGCTCAGCAAGCACCTTCGTAATCGCCGCCGTCAACGTCGTCTTCCCATGATCAATATGACCCATCGTCCCGACATTCACATGCGGCTTCGTCCGCTCAAACTTCTCCTTGGCCATTCCTCTTCGGCTCCTTGTGCTTACTCGCCTCGGACCTTCGCCACGATCTCTTGCGCGGCTGCGGTCGGAACTTCTTGATACGAGTGGAACTGCATCGTGTACGTTGCCCGACCCTGGGTCCGTGACCGCAGGTCCGTGGCGTAGCCGAACATCTCGGCAAGTGGGGTGAGCGCCGTGACGACACGTGCACTCCCCCGTGTCTCCATCGACTCGACCTTGCCCCGTCGGGACGACAGGTCGCCGATGACATCTCCCATGTACTCCTCGGGCGTGACGACCTCGACGGACATCATCGGCTCGAGCAGCTTGACACCGGCCCGCTTGGCGGCCTCCTGGAGCGCCATGGAACCGGCGATCCGGAAAGCCATCTCGTTGGAGTCGACGTTGTGGGACGACCCATCGATCAGCGTGGCCTTCAGGTCGACGAGCGGGTATCCGGCGAGGATTCCGCTCTCGAGTGCATCCCGCATGCCCTTCTCAGCAGCCGGAATGTACTCACGCGGCACATTGCCGCCCTTGACCTTGTCCTCGAACTCGAAGCCGCTCCCTGGGGGCAGCGGTTCGAGGTTGATGACGACATGGCCGTACATGCCGGAGCCGCCGGTCTGGCGCTTCAGCTTGCCCTCGATCTTCTCGACACGCTTCTTGACCGTCTCGCGGTAGGCGACCTGGGGTCGGCCGACGTTCGCCTCGACCTTGAACTCCCGCAGAAGGCGATCCACGATCACCTCGAGATGGAGCTCGCCCATCCCGCTGATGATGGTCTGCCCGGTCTCCTCGTCGCTGCGCACCTGGAACGTCGGGTCCTCCTCAGCAAGCCGGGCAAGCGCATTGCCGAGCTTGTCCTGATCGCCCTTCGTCTTCGGCTCGATGGCGACACCGATCACCGGGGCCGGGAAGGTCATGGACTCGAGCTGTACCGGAGCATTCGACGCGGCGAGCGTGTCACCCGTCTTCGTGTGCTTGAGCCCGACGGCAGCGACGATGTCGCCGGTCATGATCTCGTCGATGTCCTCCTGCTTGGAAGCGTGCATCCGAAGCAGACGGCCGAAGCGCTCCTTCTTGCGGTCGGTGGTGTTGACCACCGAGTCGCCCTTGTCCGCACGACCCGAGTAGACCCGGAAGTAGGTGAGCTTGCCGACGTACGGGTCGCTCATGATCTTGAACGCCAATGCGCTGAACGGCTCGTCGTCGTTGGCCTTGCGCTCGATGATCTCGGACTCGTCGCCGGGCTTGAACCCCTGCATCGGAGGAACGTCGAGCGGGCTCGGAAGGTAGGCAACAACGGCATCGAGCAGGGGCTGAACGCCCTTGTTCTTGAACGCTGAGCCGAGCAGCACCGGCACGAAGTCCTGATTGATGGTCCCGGTGCGGATGACCTTGCGGATCTCGTCCGGTTCCAGGTCGGCTTCCTCGAGGTACTTCTCGAGCAGCTCCTCGTCCTCGGAGGCGACGACGTCGAGCATGTTGTGGTGCCACTCGTCGGCTTGCTCGACGTATTCGGCAGGAATGTCGATGACTTCGCGTTCCTTGCCTTCGTCGTCGTGCCAGACGATGGCCTTCATCTCGACGAGGTCGATGACTCCTCGGAACTCCGACTCGGCGCCAATCGGAATCTGGATCGCGACCGGGTTTCCACCGAGTCGCTCCTTGATGGACTCGACGGCGGCAAAGAAATCAGCCCCGATCCGGTCCATCTTGTTGATGAAGCAGATACGGGGCACGCCGTACTTGTCGGCCTGGCGCCATACCGTTTCCGACTGCGGCTCGACACCGGATACGGCGTCGAAGACCGCAACGGCACCGTCGAGCACGCGCAGCGACCGCTCGACCTCAACAGTGAAGTCGACATGGCCGGGCGTGTCGATGATGTTGATGGTGTGGCCATCCCACTCGCAGGTGGTGGCAGCGGAGGTGATGGTGATTCCCCGCTCCTGCTCCTGCTCCATCCAGTCCATGACGGCCGCGCCTTCATGAACCTCACCCATCTTGTAGGTGCGGCCCGTGTAGTACAGGATCCGCTCCGTCGTCGTGGTCTTGCCCGCGTCAATGTGGGCCATGATCCCGATGTTGCGAATCGTGTCGAGCTTGATGCTGCGTGCCATGAGCTTCTTCTCAGGGGTTCTTTCTTCGGTGGTTCGGTGCTACCAGCGGTAGTGGGCGAAGGCCTTGTTCGACTCCGCCATCTTGTGGATGTCTTCACGCCGCTTGACCGCAGCGCCGGTGCGGTTGGCGGCATCGAGGATCTCGTTGGCAAGGCGCATCGCCATCGTGGGCTCCTTGCGCTTGCGAGCGAACTCGACGAGCCAGCGGACCGCAAGGGTCTGGGCGCGGCGAGGGCGAACCTCGACCGGCACCTGGTACGACGAGCCGCCGACCCGGCGGGAACGAACCTCGAGCTGCGGGCGGAGGTTGTCCATGGCCTTCTTCAGGACCTGGAGTGGGTCGCCACCCGTGCGCTTCTCGACGATGTCCATCGCGCCGTAGACGATCCGACGTGCAGCGCCCTTCTTGCCACGCCAGAGCACCTTGTTGATGACCTGGCTGACGAGAACACTCTTGTAGACCGGATCCGGCTCGATCGTGCGAACTTCGGCGGGTGCTCTACGCATCAGGAATCCTTCTTCGCCCCGTAGCGGGACCGTGACTGCTTGCGGCCGTCGACGCCGGCAGCGTCGAGTGCACCGCGAATGACCTTGTAGCGCACACCGGGGAGATCCTTCACACGACCGCCGCGGACGAGGACGATGGAGTGCTCTTGCAGGTTGTGTCCTTCGCCGGGAATGTAAGCGGTGACCTCCATCCCGGACGACAAGCGGACACGGCAAACCTTGCGCAGCGCGGAGTTCGGCTTCTTCGGCGTCACCGTGTACACGCGCGTGCATACACCGCGGCGTTGCGGTGAGCCGGCGAGGCCCAGCGTCTTCGTCTTCTTCGGCTTTGGCTTCCGGCCCTGTCGGACCAGCTGCTGAACGGTCGGCACAGACCCTTCTCTCTTCTCCTCGGCGCACCCCGAGCCACGATTCGTGGACGGGTTCTTACAGACGAAAATCGGCGCCGCCACACACGGTGGCGACCGCCGACCCTTTCGTGCCGCTCCGTTCACAACAGCGCCTGAGGCGCCTCCGGGTAAACAGGGGCACTACGGGAAATCCGGAGCGGGAGTATATGCGGTCCGTGCATACAGTGCAAAGCGGCGCCGTTGGCGCCGCTCTGCACTGAGTACCGACTACCGAGTGACGAGCACCGTGACCCGCTGGAACGGGTCAGCGGTGGTCGTCGGGGTCTTGGCCTAGGCGGTGGTTGCGATGGCGTGGGCGGGGGCGGTCCTGGTCGACACTCGGTCCGGCGAACCGGTCGGCGCCGCGCTGCTGGGTCGCTCGCACCCGCACGCCGAGCAGGGGAATCGCCACGATCGCAAACGCCACGAGCAGGCGGTAGTCCACGAGCACGAAGAGCACGATGGCCGCAATGAGCATCGGGATCGTGCCCGGTTGCTGCCACCACCGCTGATGGTCTTCCGGCGGCCCCACCTGCTCCAGCGGCTTCGAGAAGGCATCGAGAGCACTCAGCACTTCCGTCGCTCCGGCCTCATCCTCGGGGCGCACACTGAGCGTGATCGGATCACGACCGCCGCCGCCTCGCCACGACTGCACGTGGGCGTTCCGGAGGAACCGCTGAGCCCGATCGATGTTCGCCTCGTCATGTGAGCGATACACCTCGACCCGATCCATGGGCGGACCCTAGTGGGAGGCCGCAAGGGCCTGAGAGCTGAGACCAGACGCCACGGCACGGTCCCACACGAGCTGCTGCCTCTCTAGGCGTACAGGAAACGTCCCTCAGCCGGCTCCCAGTCTTCGATCACCGGGGCGGCGACGGTGCGGTCGCTGTGGCAGGCATCGCCGCCGACGTGGTGTGCCAGGTCGTCGGGAAACCCGTCGAGGATGCCACGAGCCAGGGCCTGCTGACCGGCTCCGAGACCGCATCGATTGGAATCGGTGACACGCAACACCCAGGCTGCGATGTCCTCGATCGCAGCAATGTCGCCGCCGCCAATGGTGAGCCTGGTGAATCGCTCGGTGATCGTCTCCGATCCAAGCTTGCACGGCGGACATTGGCCGCAAGACCCTCGATAGAGGAACGCGGACAGCGCAGCTCCAACCTGCGCTACACACACGGTGTCGTCGTATGCCGTGAATCCGCCGGAGCCGAGACCACTCCCGATCGCAGCCAGCGACCCGAAGTCCATTGGCACGTCGAGATCACCCAGCGTCAGCGGGCGATTGGATACGCCGCTGGTGATGAGCTTGGGACGGCGGCCCGCTTCGAACCCCTGGCCGATGACGTACAGCAGGAACGAGAGTGGTGTACCCATCTCGAGCTCGACGACACCCTCCCGTCGCACGTCGCCCCCGACGGAGAACACCATGGTCCCCGGCGTGTCCTCGGTACCGAACGATCGGAACCAATCAGCGCCGTTGCGCACGATGTGCGGCACGTTCGACAAGGTTTCGACGTTGTTGACGAGCGCCGGGTTGGCATCGTCCCCCTCAGAGAACAAGCCGGTGACGTACGGCGGATACAAACGTGGCAACGGGTCACGACCCTCGATGACCTCGAGTAGACCTTTCTCCTCACCGAACAAGTAGTCGTCCGGCCCGAGAACGACCTCGATCGGCACACCTCCGAGCAGCCCGGCACCGTCCATCTCGTCGATCGCAGCCGTGAGTCGCTCGATCTCCGGCGTGAACTTCTCCTTGATCCCGATGTATGCCCGCTCTGCTCCGACCGAAAGGCCGGCCAGCACGAGGCCTTCGAGGAGCTGATACGGGTTGGTGCGCATGAGCCATCGGTCTTTGAAGGTGCCCGGTTCACCTTCCGCAGCGTTGCACACCACGAACTTGCGGTCGGCGTCTGCGGCGGCGAGTCCGGACCACTTCACGCCGGTCGGAAAACCAGCGCCACCGCGCCCACGGAGACCGGAGTCGCGAATCGTTCGGATCACCTCAGCCGGGCCGCTCCGGTCCAGGACCGCCAGCGCCCCTCCCCCGCCTGCTGCTGCGTACGCAGCAACACTGTCGACCGGTTCGTCATTCAGCAAGATGCTTCGAGCCATCTTGCGACCCTAACCGGCGCGGCGATCTGGGCGTCGTCGGGCAGGTTGTAGGGCCAGGCCTATCAGGTCTCGACCGCACGGCCCCAGCGAACCGCTCGATGACGCAAAGCAGCGCTTGGTCAGATCGGGAAGTCGTCGACGTCGCTCATCGATTCGCCGTCTCCTCTGGGAAGGGTGCCGGCTTGCGGCGTCGTGGGACCACGAGATGCCCGATACCGCTTCCACACCGTGCTCGACTGGAGTCCCATCACGGTGATGAGCACGACGAAGAATCCGGCAAACGTGCTGAGGTAGAGGAACGCCAACACAGCGGCGGCCGTTCCGGCGATCAGTGAGGTCACCGTCGCAATCGTGTCGGCGCGCACGGGAGACGTCACCAGCTCGAGCGCACTCGCGAGCATCTGCCCCCCGTCGAGCGGTCGGATCGGTAGCCAGTTGAGTAGCCCGAGCACCGCTCCGATCCAAACGAGGCTCGACATGAAGACGAGGACAATGTCGTTGGCACCGTCGAACGCTCCCGCCCGACCGGCCAGGAATGCAGCGCCTCCGAGACCGATGCCGACCAACGAGCCGGAAGCCGACACGATGAACTGCCGTCCGGGCGAGAGCCGAGGTTCGGCCGGATAGGTCGTGACGCCACCCAGGGCGAAGAGGGTGACGGCCACCTGCCTGATGCCGAACGCTCGAACCGTGAGGGCGTGACCGAGCTCGTGAGCAAGGACGGCGACGAAAGCGGCGACCGTCCACGCTGCGATCAACGACAGGTCGCGAGAGCCGCCGAGGAGGGCGATGATCAGGAACGTGGCGTCGACACGAACGGGAATCGAGAAGATGCGGAACCGCATGAGATCAGCGTCGCCGTGGGGCGGGATCAGGCTGCACCTGGTGCCGCCGGCGATGCTGCTGGGAACAGGGCGCACAACGCACACCCCAAGCAGCGATCATCCGACCGCAATCGCGACACATCACGAACATCCGCACGGGGACCATGATATGGCGTCTCCCCGGCTTGCCGGTCGGGCAAGCCGAAGCACGATCTCGCCGGATATCCTCGCACTGTGAGCGGGCGCTCGAACGATGTTGAGATCCGGCCGGCCATCCCTGCGGATGCCGACGGGATCGGCCGCGTCCATGTCCAAGCCTGGCAGTGGGCGTATCGCGGGCAGTTTCCGGACACGTTCCTCGACACGATCGACCTCGAGCGGCGGACACGCTGGTGGCGCAACACCTTGACCGGTGACCCAGCTGCCGTCGTCTTCGTTGCCGGCACCGGCGACGAGATCGTCGGCTACTGCCACATCGGCCCGAGCCGAAGCGAGGCTGCCACCGTCGGCGAACTGCACTCGATCTACCTCTTGGAGCACTGGACCGGGCGCGGCGTCGGCCGGCGGCTGATGGCCGCTGCGCTCGAGGCACTCCGTACGGCTGGGTTTGACGAGGCCATGCTGTGGGTCCTCGGATCGAACCACGACACCCGCCGCTTCTACGAGGCTGCCGGATGGCACGATGACGGGGGTCGGCACACCTACGTGATGCGAGACGCAGTCGAAGCAGCAGCCGTTCGCTACCGAATCGACCTCGCAACTCACCGATGAAGGACTCCACGGCTCGTCGCCTGTCTGCTCTCCATCGAGTGCTGTTCCGCTCCACGCGCGGCGCCGTCGGACGGCGGCTGGTCGGCAACGACATGCTGCTCCTCACAACGACTGGACACCGGACCGGCCGCAGCCACACCGTCCCGCTCCTCTATCTCGTGGACGGTGACGATCCGATCGTCATCGCCTCATGGGGAGGTCGTGAAGAGCACCCGCACTGGTATTCCAACCTCGTCGCGGAGCCGGCGGTAGGTGTCCAGATTCGGGGGGCGACGTTCCCCGCACACGCTCAGCCGCTCGACGAGCCGGACCGTTCTGTGTGGTTTGACCGTGCGATCGACACGTATGGCGGCTACGCCACCTACCAGCGCCGGACCGACCGAGTCATCCCTGTCATCCGGCTCAGACGGCTCACCGGGCAGTGACGCCGAGTTCGAGCAGATTCGACTACGAAGGTGCTGCCGGAGGCATCACCCCACCCTGGCCTTTTGGCCCTGGGAGACGACGACCTGCCTTCGTACCTTGGTGCGAGCCAAACAACGAAGAGGTGTTCTCACATGTCCAACGCGGGCCGCTGGAAGGTCGTGGTCGGAGCGGTACTCATCCAGCTCTGCCTCGGCGCCATCTACGCATGGTCGGTGTTCACGCCGGGTCTGAAGGACGACGGCTGGACCAACGCACAGACGCAGGTCGTGTTCGCCACAGGCCTCGCCATGTTCGCACTCGTGATGGTCTTCGCCGGCCGCAAGCTGGCAGATTGGGGGCCACAGCGACTGGCGCTCTATGGCGGTCTCACCCTCGGGCTCGGCTACTTCCTCGCCGGGCTCACCGGCGGGACGAACTTCTGGGGTGTCTGGCTGGGGGTCGGTTTCATCGGTGGCGCCGGTATCGGCCTCGGATACGTCGTTCCGATTGCCGTCGGGATGCGCTGGTTCCCCGATCGCAAGGGCATGATCTCCGGAGTTGCGGTTGCCGGCTTTGGCTTCGGCGCCATGGGCTGGGTCAAGATCGCCGGGTCCTGGGGCAACCTCATCGACAACATCGACCTCAGCGGCACCTTCATGGTGTACGGCGTTGCCTTCGCCGCTCTGGTCGTGATCGGCAGCATGTGGATGAAGATGCCGCCCGAAGGGTGGGCCCCCGAGGGCTACGTGGCCCCCAAGGCCGGATCGGCCGGTGGCGATGAGTTCACCCCGCGGGAGATGCTCCGCACCCCGCAGTTCCACCTGATCTCGCTCACGTTCCTGGTCAGCGCCGGGGCCGGCCTCATGGCCATCGGCCTCATGAAACTGTATCCGCCAGAAGCGCTCGTCGAGAACGGGTTGACGGCGGCGAACGCCGATGCGATCGCCGGTACGGCCATGGCCGTGTTCTTCAGTCTCGCCAACGGGCTCGGACGCATCTCGTGGGGCGTGCTGGGCGACAAGCTGGGTCGGAAGACCTCGGTGGTGACGATGGCGGTCAGCCAGGGCATCTTCCTTCTGCTGTTCACCTCGATGGCAGGCAACGAATACACGCTCTACTTGTTCGCCACCCTGATCGGGTTCAACTTCGGCGGTAACTTCGCCTTGTTCCCCGCGCTCACTGCAGATGAGTTCGGGACGGCGTCAGTCGGGAAGAACTACCCGTGGGTGTTCCTCTCATACGGTGCCGGCGGCATCATCTTCCCGATCCTCGGTGGCTGGCTCGGCGACATCGGAAACTTCCCGCTGGCGTTCTTCATCTGCGGTGCAGCCTGCCTGGTTGGCGCCGTTGCGGCCTTCCTCGTGTTCCCGCCCCATCACGACGAAGCATCAAGACCCTTCAGCGTGCACGGCTTCCTGCACAACGCCCACCTCTTCGAGAAGCGCGAGGTCTCGACAAGGTGATCGAGAGGCTGGAGGCGGCCGGGCCGCCTCCAGCCGTACCTCCGCCGACAACCTCAGGCCGGAGCCGTCACCGGCGTAGTGGTGCCTGAAAGGCGTTCTGGCCTCTCCCTTCGAGGGGACGTGGTGGCACGGAGCGAAGGTCGTCGACCGGGGCGATTCCCGAGAACGCCGCCGCTGCGTTCGACACCGTTGCGGCATCGAGCGACTCCCCCGGCAGCGCACCGAACAGAAGCGTGCTGCCGTCGAGGTCCCAGACTCCGACGACTCGACCGTCGTTGATGACGACATTGGTGACGTTCCCACTCGGGTCAACTACGAACGGGCGATGCTCGTCGGAGAGATACCGGCGACGGTTGCGGTGAGACATCAGGTAGACATCCCAGACCGGGAGCAGATGCACGCCGCTGGCGTCGGGTTCGTCGCCACCGAGCGCTTCCTCGGTCCACCACAGCACATCGTCGTGGCCTTCCACCTCGACGCGCACCGCCTTGCACCGGTCGAGTGCAGCAGACGCGACGTCGAGCTTGACGCCGGCCCACCAAGCCAGGTCGGCCAGGGTGCCCGGGCCATGACAGGTGAGCCAGCGGGGCACGAGCCGGTCGAGCGCTTCGTCGAGACTGGGGCGATGCATCGGGCCCTCGATCCACCCTTCAACGGTGGCGTACTCGAACGATTGGCTGCGAATCCCTCCCCGCGTTGCCGTCTTCAGCAGCAGTCCCTCGTTGCCCATCTGTCGGAGCAGATAGGTCAGGTCCGGACTGCCGGGCGCCTCGTCTCCGAGCCGCTTGCGGATCTCGGCAGCCGTCCCGGGTGACTCGGCGAGCGCAGCGACGACGAGAGCGGCTACTCGCTCGTACTCCACTCGGCCCATGGAGAGGATCTTCTCGAACCAGCCCAACTCGCGATGGCTGACCATGGCGACACCGCAGAACACGAGATCTGATGGCAGGAGATACACGGAGCTGCGCATCGCCGGGATCCGGACCACCGAGCGTTCATCGACCAAAGCGTGCTCGAGCATGGCCTGCGAATAGCGGGTGACTCGGGCGGCAAGCGAGAAGTGGGAGGTCGGTGCAGCACCGTAGATCCCGGCTGATGTGTCGAGGGCGGATCGGACATCGTGGTGGAGCCCGCCGATGCCCTGCGCAGCGAGCATGCGGCGCCGAACCGTGGCTTGCTCGAGTCGAGGTCGGGGCACGAACCGAGCGTACCTCCGGCGCCGACTAGGCCGCCTTCTTCTTCACCTGTTTCGGTGCGGGACGTGGGGCGTTGCGGCGAGCCCGTGCGCACGGTGGACAGAAGCCACCGGCGAACGAGAGGGCTCTTCCACAGCTCCCACAGAAGTTGAACATCCGCATGGTTCCCTCTTCTCTTCTCCTAGGTTCTGTCGGCAGGCCATCGCAGGACTCAAGGATGGGGCCGGATTGCCGCGACGCTGCAAGCGATCGTGTGTACGGTGCCGCGTAGCAGCGGGCTCAGCCCGACGTCAGCACGCGTAACAAGGAGCCAACTCCATGGCAGGCAAGAAAGCCGGCAACCTCAACAAGACGACTGTTGCCGAGCTCGCAGACGACAAGGCGGCGGTCTACAAGATCCTCAACGCCAAAGGCGACAACGTCTTCACCGGTGCTGCGGCCCGGGGCAAGGTCCGCGACCAGATCGCCAAGCACATGCGGGGCGGAGAAGAAGCCGTTCCCGGAGCCAAGTCGGTCAAGCTGACCCAGAAGGCGACGGTTGCCGAGGCACGCAAGTCTGCAGCTCGGATCATCAAGCGGGACAATCCGAAGCACAACGGCTGACGGATGAGATCCGGGACCGGCGTATCATCGCGGTCCCAATCGACAGAGAGGTCACCGTGGCATTGCCCATCCTGCTGCACGAAGGTCCCGGAGGCGTCGACCTCCATGCTGAGGCGCGGCGCCGCGAGCAGATGAAGCTCGTTGCCGTGATCACCGCAGTACTGCTGCTCGTGCTGGTGATCCGCAGCCGCCGTTCGTCGTAACAAGCGGCACAGACTCGATAACGAACGAAGCGGGCCCCGATAGGGCCCGCTTCTCGTTATCTGCGTACTCAGTACTCAGTACTCAGTACTCAGTACTGCGAGCGAAGCTCGCTCACTCCTCTCCGTCCGCCTCCTGCGCGCCGAGGCTGGCGAGCCACTCGGCCGGGTTGGCCGGCAGCGCCTCTTCGGCACCTTCGGGAGCTGCCTCGCCGAAGAGCCCGAGCGCCGAGACCACGGTCGCATCCGGCAGGTTGGGCTGGATCTCCTGATAGGTGTCCGAACCCGTACCGGCGGGGATGAGCTTGCCGATGATCACGTTCTCCTTGAGCCCCCGCATGAAGTCCGAGCGTGCCTGGAGCGACGCTTCGGTGAGCACCCGGGTGGTCTCCTGGAACGACGCGGCCGAGAGCCAGGAATCGGTGGCCAGCGAGGCCTTGGTGATCCCCATCAGCTCCGGACGGCCTTCGGCCGGCGTCTTGCCGTCGCCGACGAGCTGCCGATTCGCCTCACGGAACTCCTGCGTGTCGACGAGCTCCGCAGGCAGGAACGGCGAGTCTCCGGAGGACACGACACGAACCTTGCGCAACATCTGGCGCACGATGAGCTCGATGTGCTTGTCGTGGATGTCCACACCCTGCGAGCGGTACACCTCCTGGACCTGGTCCACGAGGTACTGCTGGGCAGCTCGCACGCCGCGAACCTCGAGCACCTCCTTCGGATCCAGCGGACCCTCGGTGAGCTGCGTCCCCGGCTCGATGACGTCGCCCGCAGCAACCCGCAGACGAGCGCGCCGTGGCAGCGGATACTCGCTCTCCACGTCCTTGTCCTCGACAACGATTCGGCGGCCCTCCTCGTCGTCGACGATCTGGACCGCACCGCCGTGCAGCGCCAGGATCGCCTTGCCCTTCGGGGTCCGAGCCTCGAAGAGCTCGACCACGCGCGGCAGACCGTGCGTGATGTCCTCACCGGCCACGCCGCCGGTGTGGAACGTCCGCATGGTCAGCTGCGTACCCGGCTCACCAATCGACTGTGCGGCCATGATGCCGACGGCCTCGCCCTGCTCGACCATGTTCCCGGTGGCAAGGCTGAGTCCGTAGGAATCACGCGAGATGCCGTACCGTGACTGGTCGGTGAGCGGCGAACGAACCCGGACGACGTCGATCTCGGGCGCGTCACGCAGCGCCTGCATGGCGTCACGGGTGATCAGCTCACCCGCCCGCAGCTTCACACCACCCGACGTTTCGACCAGGCTGCGCCCGACCTTCACGTCCTCGGCGAGAACCCGTCCAAACACGCGGTTCCGCAGGTTCCGGATCACCGTGCCGTCTTCGTCACGGATTCGGATCGCCAGACCGATGTCGTCCGACTCGTCCTCGTGGATGATGATCTCCTGGGCGACGTCGACGAGACGCCGAGTCAGGTAGCCCGAGTCCGCCGTACGCAGCGCCGTGTCGGCGAGACCCTTGCGGGCGCCGTGCGTCGAGATGAAGTACTCGAGCACCGAGAGACCCTCACGGAAGTTCGCCTTGATCGGCTGCGGAATGATGTCACCCTTCGGGTTGGCCACCAGGCCGCGCATCCCGGCGATCTGGCGGAGCTGCATCATGTTCCCTCGGGCACCCGAGCGAACCATCATGTCCATCGGGTTGAACCGCTCCGCCTGCAAGGTCTCCTGCATGGCGTCCTTGACCTCATCCGTCGCTTCGGTCCAGATCTCGATGAGCTCCTGACGACGCTCGTCGTCGGTGATGACACCCTTCTGATACAGCGACTCGACCTTGGCGGCACGCTCTTCGTACCCCGAGAGAATCGCCTGCTTGCTCGGCGGCGTCTTCACGTCCTCGAGACCGATCGTCAGGCCGGCGCGGGTTGCGTAGTGGAACCCGAGCTCCTTGATGTGGTCGAGGGTCGCGGCGACGTCGGGCTTGTCGTAGCGATCGATGATCTCTTCGATCACGGTCCGCACGTCACCCTTGAACAGCACCGACTCGATGTAGGGGAACGAATCCGGGAACGCCGAGTTGAGGATTGCCCGGCCGAGCGTGGTGTCGGTGAGCGAACTCCCGTCGATCGGCTCCGGCGTCATCAACTTGCCAATGGTCGACTTGAGTCGCTCATGGTTGGCCGGATCGCCGGCGAGCGGTCCCACCCGCAGCTTGATCGGTGCATGGAGCGACAGGTGACCGAGGTCGTAGGCCATGACCGCCTCATCGACGTTGGCGAACGCTCGCCCGGCGCCGATGGCGTCCTCGACGTACTCCGACAGGTAGTACATGCCGATGACCATGTCCTGGGACGGCGTCACGACAGGACGGCCCGAGGCGGGCGACAGCACGTTGTTCGCCGACAGCATCAGGACCCGAGCCTCGGCCTGGGCCTCCGCCGACAGCGGCAGGTGCACGGCCATCTGATCCCCGTCGAAGTCGGCGTTGAACGCCTCACACACGAGCGGGTGGATCTGGATTGCCTTGCCCTCAACGAGCACCGGCTCGAACGCCTGGATGCCGAGACGGTGCAGCGTCGGTGCACGGTTGAGGAACACTGGGTGCTCCTGGATGACCTCAGCGAGCACGTCCCACACCTGGGCACGGCGCCGCTCGACCATCCGCTTCGCAGCCTTGATGTTCTGTGCGATGTCGAGGTCGACCAAACGCTTCATCACGAAGGGCTTGAACAGCTCGAGCGCCATGAGCTTCGGGAGACCACACTGGTGGAGCTGCAACTGCGGGCCCACCACGATGACGGAACGTCCCGAGTAGTCGACACGCTTTCCGAGCAGGTTCTGGCGGAACCGGCCCTGCTTGCCCTTCAGCATGTCCGAGAGCGACTTGAGGGGCCGGTTGCCCGGGCCCGTCACCGCACGGCCACGCCGGCCGTTGTCGAACAACGCGTCGACGGCCTCCTGCAACATACGCTTCTCGTTGTTGACGATGATCTCCGGGGCACCGAGGTCGAGCAGCCGCTTGAGCCGGTTGTTCCGGTTGATCACACGGCGGTAGAGGTCGTTGAGATCCGATGTGGCGAACCGACCACCGTCGAGCTGGACCATCGGGCGAAGGTCCGGCGGAATGACGGGAACGGCCTCGAGAATCATGTCGCGCGGATCGTTCTTGCCGTCTGCAAACGGCGTCACGACCTTGAGCCGCTTCATCGCCCGCTGGCGACGCTGCTGCGAGTTGGCGTCGAGATCCTCACGAAGTGAGTCGATCTCGTCGTTCAGGTCGAGGCGGCTGATGAGATCCTTGATGGACTCGGCGCCCATGCCACCCACGTAATAGTCGCCGTACCGATCGACGATCTCACGCCAGAGCTGCTCGGACTCGATCAGCTGCTTCGGCTTCATCGACCGGAACGTGTCGAAGGCCTCCTGGAGGAGCTCCTCTTCGACCTTGGAGCGCTCTTCGCGGTCCTTGATCTCGCGCTCGACCTCACGCCGCCGGGCCGAGACTTCCTGACCCTTGGCGCCGGCCTCTTCCATCTGAGTGAGCTCTTGCTCGAGGCGCTCGAGGCGCTCGGTCTTCCACTCGGCGAACTCCTCACGGATGATCTCGAGCTCGTGGCGCGTCGCATCCTCGAGTTCATTCACGTCGGTCTGACGCTTCTCGTCGTCGACCCACGTGATGAGGTATGCCGCAAAGTAGATGACCTTCTCGAGGTCCTTCGGCGACATGTCGAGCAGATAGCCGAGGCGGCTGGGCACACCCTTGAAGAACCAGATGTGGGTCACCGGGGCGGCGAGCTCGATGTGGCCCATCCGCTCGCGACGCACCTTGGCGCGGGTCACCTCGACGCCGCATCGCTCACACACGATGCCGCGGAATCGCACCCGCTTGTACTTGCCGCAGTAGCACTCCCAGTCCCGGGTGGGACCGAAGATGCGCTCGTCGAAGAGACCTTCCTTTTCCGGCTTGAGGGTCCGGTAGTTGATGGTCTCGGGCTTCTTCACCTCGCCGAACGACCATGCTCGGATCTGGTCCGAGCTGGCGAGGCTGATCTTCAGTTCATCGAACAGCTGTGGCACATTCGCTCCCGCTGTGTCGGGTGACGGACGACTGGCGGCCGTCCGTCACCACAGGGCCTTCTTCGTACTCTCTCGTGTCTTGTTTCTCAGGATCTTGGATCTCGGTACTCAGTACTCAGTACTCAGTACTCATCTCAGGTGACCTCGGCCCGCTCCGGGCGGGAGATGTCGATGCCGAGGCTGGCGGCGGTCCGGAACACGTCCTCCTCCAGCTCCTTGAGCTCGACTTCCTCACCGGCCGAGAGCATCTCGACGTTGAGGCAGAGGCTCTGCATCTCCTTGATCAGCACCTTGAACGACTCGGGAATTCCCGGCTCGGGGATGTTCTCGCCCTTGACGATCGCCTCGTAGACCTTGACCCGGCCCCGGACATCGTCCGACTTGATCGTGAGCAGCTCCTGGAGTGCGTAGGCGGCGCCGTACGCTTCGAGCGCCCAGACCTCCATCTCACCGAACCGCTGCCCACCGAACTGGGCCTTACCACCGAGCGGCTGCTGGGTGATCATCGAGTACGGACCGGTCGATCGAGCGTGGATCTTGTCGTCCACGAGGTGGACGAGCTTCAGGATGTAGATGTAGCCAACCGTCACCGGCGAGTCGAACGGCTGACCGCTCCGACCGTCGATGAGCGTCGCCTTGCCTTCGTTGTTGACGAGCTTGTCGCCGTCACGATTCGGCTTGGCCACGTCGACGAGCTTCAGGATCTCGGTCTCACGTGCTCCGTCGAACACCGGCGTGGCAACGGTCTGCCATGCATTGGCACCCTTGGCCGCCGGGCTCTCGAGATCCGTGAACGGTTCCCAACCCTGGGCGGCTGCCCAGCCGAGGTGAGTCTCGAGGATCTGGCCCAGGTTCATCCGCGACGGCACGCCGAGGGGCGAGAGCACGATGTCGACCGGCGTCCCGTCCTCGAGGAACGGCATGTCCTCTTCCGGCAGGATCTTGGCGATGACACCCTTGTTGCCGTGGCGTCCGGCGAGCTTGTCACCTTCCGAGATCTTCCGCTGCTTCGCGACGTAGACCCGAACGAGCTCGTTCATGCCCGGCGGCAGATCGAAACCGTCCTCACGACGGAACTCCTTGACGGCGATCGCCTTGCCACTCTCACCGTGCGGCACCTTGAGTGACACATCACGAACCTCGCGGGCCTTCTCACCGAAGATCGCCCGGAGGAGGCGCTCCTCCGGCGTCAGCTCGGTCTCACCCTTCGGGGTGACCTTGCCGACGAGGTAGTCGCCGGCGCCGACCTCCGCACCGATGCGGATGATGCCGCGATCGTCGAGGTCGCGCAGGACTTCCTCCGCAACGTTCGGGATGTCCCGGGTGATCTCTTCGGCACCGAGCTTCGTGTCGCGAGCCTCGATCTCGTGCTCCTCGATGTGGATCGAGGTGAGCATGTCCTCTTTGACGAGGCGCTCGGAGAGAATGATCGCGTCCTCGAAGTTGTGGCCTTCCCACGGCATGAACGCCACGAGGAGGTTGCGGCCGAGGGCGAGCTCTCCCTCATCCGTCGACGGGCCGTCGGCGATGATCGCTCCGGCCTTGACCTTGTCGCCCTCGCTCACGAGCGGCTTCTGGTTCAGGCACGTGCCCTGATTGGACCGCTCGAACTTCATCAGCTTGAACGTGTGCTTCTTGTTGGCTCCGGCCTCCTTGATCACGATGTGATCGCCGGTCACCTCGAGAACCTCGCCGGCAACGGGCGTGACGATGACGTCGCCCGAGTCTTTGGCGGCACGACCCTCGACACCGGTACCGACGAGCGGTGCTTCAGCGTTGAGCAGTGGGACCGCCTGCCGCTGCATGTTCGAACCCATCAAGGCTCGGTTGGCATCGTCGTGCTCCAGGAATGGGATGAGCGAGGTCGAGACCGAAACGACCTGCTTCGGAGACACGTCCATGTAATCGATCTCGGTTGGCAGGACGGAGTCCACCTCGCCGCCGGTCTTGCGAACCAGCACGCGTTCATTGACGAACGAGCCGTCATCGTTCAGGAGCGAGTTCGCCTGGGCGATGACGTGGGTCTCCTCTTGCGACGCAGTGAGGTAGTCGACTCGCTTGGTGACCTTGCCGTTGACCACACGTCGGTACGGCGTCTCGATGAAGCCGTATCGGTTGACCTTGGCGTAGCTGGCGAGCGACCCGATGAGCCCGATGTTCGGACCCTCTGGGGTCTCGATCGGGCACATCCGGCCGTAGTGCGACGGGTGCACATCGCGCACCTCGAATCCGGCACGCTCGCGAGACAGCCCTCCCGGGCCGAGCGCCGAGAGGCGGCGGCGGTGGGTCAGGCTGGCGAGCGGGTTCGGCTGGTCCATGAACTGGCTCAGCTGGGACGTCCCGAAGAACTCCTTGATGGAGGCCACGACCGGACGGATGTTGATCAGGCTCTGCGGCGTGATCGCCTCCGGATCCTGCG
>JASJAX010000112.1 GCA_030066755.1 Acidimicrobiia bacterium | reverse complement strand
GGCACCGGCGGAGCGGGAGATGGTCTCGTCCATCAGCGTGCCTCCGAGGTCGTTGCATCCGGCGCTCAGCAAGCGGATCCCGGCATCGAGGCCGAGTTTGACCCACGACGCCTGGATATTCGGGATGAGTCCATCGAACGCAATCCGGGCGACCGAGTGGACCAGGACGACCTCGTCCCAGGTCGGTCCCGGCCGGCTCCCACCGCGCACGAAGATCGGAGCCCCCATGTGCACGAACGGCAAGGGCACGAACTCAGTGATTCCGCCGGTCCGGCGTTGGATCTGACGCAGCAGCTCGTAGTGATTGGCCCACGATGCCGGATCGTCGATGTGGCCGAACATGATCGTCGCCGTCGACTTCAGGCCCAGCTCGTGAGCCGTGATCATCACCTCGGCCCACTGGGCACTCCGAATCTTGTCGGGACAGAGATGGAGACGGACATCATCATCCAGGATCTCCGCCGCCGTACCGGGAAGGGTGCCGAGCCCGGCGTTGCGCAATCGGATCAGGAAGTCGCGAACCGAGACACCGAGCGTCTCGGCTCCTTGCCACACTTCCAGCGGTGTGAACCCGTGGATGTGCATCGACGGGACATGCTCCTTGATGGCCTCGACGACGGTCACATAGAAGTCGCCGGTGAACTCCGGATGGATCCCTCCCTGCAGGCAGACCTCGGTGGCGCCGCGTTGGTGCGCTTCGACGGTCCGTTCGACGACCTGCGGGATGGACATCAAGTACGGGTCCTCACGCAGATTCAGCGATCGAGGACCCTTCGAGAACGCACAGAACCCGCATCGGAAATAGCACTGATTCGTGTAGTTGATGTTGCGGTTCACCACGTACGTCACGGTGTCGCCGTTGGTGCGTTCCCGGAGCTCGTCCGCAACGGCAGCGATGGCGTCGACCTCGTCACCGCGGGCGCTGAACAGGCGCTCCAATTCAGCTCGGCTGGGAGGCGAACCATCGAGCGAGCGATCGAGGATCGCCCTCAGATCGGGAGCAATCGACTCGGGCTCCGCGCGACCGGCGAGCCACGCCGCATCGGCCCAGGAGGCCGACAACCGGTGGGACGGTACCGGCGCTGCCATGTCCTTGCCGGGCGCCCACTCGTAGCGGGGACGGGCCAGGCCGGATGCATCGATCACGCCGAGATGCGCAGTGAAGAGCTCGGCGTCCAGCGACGCTCGGGCTTCGTCGACGGTGACGGCTCCGGGAACTGCGGAGCGTTCGACGAGGAGGCCGGGTGCGAGCGAATCGCGCAGGGCACCGATGCTCTCGGTGTCCCAGTCGCGCAGCAGCAGGTCAGACGCGCCTGAGTCGATCGCTGCAAGCGCGTCGTCAACCGAGTCGACGAAGACGGAGACCTGCGTGGTGACGCCGGGGAGGCCGGCAATCTCCGCAGCACGTGCTACGGAGCTCCGACCGGTGCGGAGGAAGGCGGCTCGACTACGGGCGACTGCGTCGAGCACTTCAGCGCGCGAGCCGGCGTCGACGACCGTGATGCGCCACCACGGCACGCCCCGCTGCTCCAGCTCGAGCGCCTCGTCAGGCTCCACGATCCAGGCGAGGGGCTCGGCATCGCCGAGACCGAGCGAGACCGGAACCAGCCGAGCAGCAGTGATTGTTTCGCGCTGCTCCTGGTCGAGGGAGGCGACCTCGACTGCGATCGTGCCCTCCCGCCGACGGGTCGCAGCCCAGAGCTCGTTCACGTGCTCGGCCGGTCGCAGGCGAAGGAAGGTGATGGTCGTTGCGGTCATCGGCTGGCCCCCTGAAGCTGCGGTGCGAGAGCGTAGCCCTCGTCGTCGATGGCGGACTGCACCTTCGGCATGAGCGTCGGGTCGATCCACTCGTCGGTGATGTATTCGGGATAGACGGGGAGCCGTGGCATCAGCCGGAACCCGGCAGCTTCGGTCACCGCAGTGAGGCGCTCGAGATGGGGCCACGGAGCTTCGGGATTCACCCAATCGATGGTGAGCGGCGACACGCCACCCCAGTCGTTGATGCCGGCGTCGAGGTACCCGGCGAAGTCCTCGGTGAGATTGGGAGGAACCTGCAAGTTGATCGCCGGACCCAGGATCCATCGGGCCGCCGCCACGATCCTGGTGAAGTACTGGACCGTCGGCTCGGGGTCGCGACGCATCCGGGTGTCCGCTTTGGCCCGGAAGTTCTGAACGATCACTTCCTGGATTGCGCCGGTGGCGTTCACGAGGTCACGCAGTGCGAACAGCGACGCCACGATCTCTTCGGGGCGTTCGCCGATGCCGACGAGGACTCCCGTCGTGAACGGCACCTTCTGCCGTCCGGCGGCCTCGATCGTCTCGACACGCAGCACCGGATCCTTGTCCGGGCAGCCATGGTGCGGCATCCCGGGCTCCATCAACCGCGGCGAGATGTTCTCCAGCATCAGGCCCATCGACGGATTCGAAGGCCGGAGCGCGGTTTGGGCCTGATCCGACATGAGTCCCGGATTGGCGTGGGGAAACAGCGAGGTTGCCGCATTGACCATCTCGGTCATCGCAACGACGTACTCCATCGTGGTCTCGTGCCCGTAGTCGGCGATGAACTCCTTCGCCTGGGGCCACCGGTCCTCCGGAGCATCACCCAGGGTGAAGAGCGCTTCGGTACACGCATGGGCTTCGCCGGCCTTGGCGATCGCCAGCACGTCATCGGGGGTGAGGTACTCCCCGCCCGCACCGGGCGGCTTGGCGAACGTGCAGTACGTACAGGTGTCGCGACAGAGCGTGGTCAATGGAATGAAGACCTTGCGCGAGTACGTGATGGTGCGGCCCTTGCCTTCATTGCGGAGACGACGCGCCTCGGACAGCAACGGGGCCGGCTCGCGTGTTCCGAGCAGGTACTCCAGCGCGAGATCGGGATCGGGAAGCGGGAACGACATCGCCGAAAACGGTACTCGACCCGGCGATGCAAGATCGACGGCAGGCGGATTCAGGCTTCGCCGGGAACGAGCGCACCCGAGCCGTGATCGACCGCCTCGTCGGCGCCGGTGGGAACGGGTGGCGGCTCGTCGGGTACGGCATCGGGGAGTTCCGCCTCGAGGTTGCGCAGCCGGGGATACAGGAGGGCGAAGAGCGAAACCGCGAGACCGAGCGCCCCGAGCACGATGACGAAGAGTGCTGCGCCGCGACCGTCTCCGGTCCCGATGATGGAACCCACCGAATCGGCCAATCCGCCGTCGGGCTCCATGAGCGGTTGGAACACCCGATCGAGCAGCGGACCACCGGCGATGAGGGCCAGCGGTGCGGTGATTTGTCCGAGCGTTCGACGGACGGCGAACACCCTGCCCTGCACATCCGGAGCCACCTTGACCTGCCAGATCGCCTGGCTCGAGGCGTTGGCGATCGGAATGGCGAAGAAGAGAAGCGCAATGGCAATCGTCAGGAGCGGAAGCGACGGTCGCAGTCCCGCAAGAATGAGGCCGAGGCCGAGTCCGACAACTCCCCAGATGACCCCGAACACCCGCCGTCGTGGTCCTCCCCAGGCGCTCATGACGAGGCTGCCGGCGATCATGCCCAGTGCACCGATGGACACCACTGTGCCGGTCGCTTGCTCCGACGCAAATCCCAAGACCAGGGGGAAGATCAGGACGCTGACAAAACCGAAGATGAGATTGATGACGGCGAAGTAGCCGAGCAGCGCGAGCAAACCCGACCGAGCCCGCAGGTAGTGGAGCCCGAATGCGATCTCGCTGCGGATCGAGCCGGCAGCCGCAATCGATGCTTCGGTCGCCTCGGGCTTGGGGAACCGCACGAACAGCAGTGTTCCGACCGCGATGATGAACGTGACGACGTCGACTGCGACCACTGCGCCGAGACCTCCGACTACGAGGATCACCCCGGCTGCGGCCGGTGCGATGACTTGCCCGGCGGCCTCAGCGAGCTGGACCATGCCTGCGGCACGGCCGTAGTTGTCCTTGTGCACGAGCAACGTGGTGGCGGCCGAGTACGCCGGGAACTGGAAGGTCTGAAACAGGCCCGCAACGGCCAGGATCGGATACAGGTGCCAGATCTCGAGCGTGTCGGTCATGAGCAACAGCGCAAGAACGGCGGTGGCGGCACCTGCGCCGGTGTCGCTGACAATCATCGCAACTCGTCGATCCCATCGATCCACCAGGGCGCCGGCGATGGGCGTGAACACGATCTGCGGCAGTTGAGATGCCAGCAGGACGAGCGAGAGTTGCGTCGCCGAGCCGGTCTCGGTGTACACGAACAGGGCAAGCGCAAACCCGGTGAGCGCAGTTCCGATCAACGAGACCAGCTGACCAAACCACACGATCACGAACGTTCGAAACCCCGGCGTTCTCGTGTTTGGCATCCTCATCCTCGGGTGCGTCGCCAAATTGTCGGGGAATCCCGACCATTTGTCAACCGAGATCTCTCATGCCGGCCCGCAACGGTATCGTCGCGGTTCATGCGGACTCGGCCGACCGTCGCTCTCTGTGCCGTCGTTCTCGCGGCCGTCACGCTGCAGGCATGCGGTGACGCCGAGACCACGACGACCACCTCGCCACCGACCCCGGAGAGCACGATCGGCGCAACGACGGTCCCCACCACGACCGAGCCGCCGGTGTCCACGCTGGTCGAGTCGGTCTGCACTTCGGGGACCATTCCATTTGCCGACCGCGGAACGGTGGCTCGTCTCGGCGAAGCCACGGGCGACGCCGAACAGATCGCCGCAGTTCGGTGGGCTTCCCACCCCGGCTGCGAACGGGTCGTGATCGATCTGCTCACCGCCGGAGCCGCTCCTGCGAGCACCGTCGGCGAGACCACCGTCGCCATCCTCGAAGGCACCGGCATCGTGCGGGTATCACTTCCTCGCGCCGTCTCGAACACGGGGATCGCCGACAGCCTCTTCGAAGGCGAACTCGCCAAACGCGCGTTCGTCGTACGGCTGGCCGACCGATCCTTGGCCGTCGACGTCCATGTCGCCACGTCGGTCCCCGTCCGCGCACGGGCCTTCACGGTCGATGCACCGGCCAGGATCGTGATCGACCTCGCCCCCTCCGCAGCCGGCGGCACCACCGTGGCCACTCCCCCGATCGTGGGATCCAATGTGGTGGTCCTTGCGCCGCTCACCGGCGAAGTTGCATACCCGATCGTCGTCACGGGCTACGCCAGAACGTTCGAGGCCAATGTCTTGGCCCGGCTTCTCAGCGACGGCGACCTCATCGACGAGACGTTCACCACTGCGTCTGACTGGCTCGATGCGTGGGGAGCGTTCTCGCTGGAACTCCCCGGCGGTCCGTCGGGTCCGGTGAGCGTGTTCGTCGGAGAGGACGACGCAGCCGACGGATCACCCCGCGGCGTCTCCATCGATGTGATGGTCCCCTAGAACACGCACCATCGTGCCTGGGCGCCTCCGAGGCCTGCGAGCAGCAGCCTGGCCGGCCTGATAGCTTTCGGCGCATCAGCGAGGGAGACGACGAGGAGGGCCCGAGCGATGCACATGCAGGATGACTTCCCGCTCTTGATGTCGACGCTCTACGACCACGGAGTGCGGTATTTCCCCGAGTCCGAGATCGTCTCGAAGGAACACGACCACTCGATCGTGCGCACGACCTACGGCGCGACCGATCATCGAATCCGCCGCCTCGCTACTGCGCTCCGCGAACGTCTCGGCGTCGAGCGGGGCGACGCTGTGGGCACGTTCGCCTGGAACAACCGTCGCCATCACGAGCTGTATTGGGCAACGGCGAACACCGGCACGGTGTGCCACACCCTGAACATCCGCCTCTATGCCGAACAGTTGATCTACATCATCAATCACGCCAAGGACAAGGCGGTGTTCGTCGATCCCGATCTCGTGCCGCTGTTCCACGCGATCACCGACAAGCTCGAGACCGTGGAGCACTACATCGTGCTCGGCGAGGACGGCAGCGACCTGTTGCCCGGCGCCATCCCCTATGAGGAACTCATCGACGGCGTGGACGAGCACGGCCACTGGCCGGAACTCGACGAACGATCCCCCCTGATGTACTGCTACACCTCGGGCACGACCGGCAATCCGAAGGGTGTGGCGTACACGCAGCGTTCGACGTACCTCCACACGATCAGCAACCTGGCCAACTTCGCGGTGACCTCGTCCGACACGGTCCTCCCGGTCGTTCCGATGTTCCACGCAGCCGCATGGGGTTACACATTCGAGGCGGTCCCGGTCGGGGCTCGACTCGTCTACCCGGGCCCCGATCTGACGCCCCACGGATTGGTCCCGTTGCTGGCCGAAGAGAAGGTCACGTTCAGTGCGGGGGTCCCGACCGTGTGGTTGGGAATCCAGCACTACCTGATGGATCATCCGGAGGTCGATCTGTCGTCGATCCGTGCCTTCTTGTGCGGCGGCTCGGCGGTTCCACGCGGTCTGATCGACTGGTTCTGGAAGAACCGCGGCATCAAGATCGTGCAGGGCTGGGGGATGACGGAGACCAACCCGATCGCCTCCGTTGCCCTGCTGAAACCGGAAATGGAGTCCGACTGGACGTGGGATGAGCAGCTGGACGTCCTCGAATCGGCCGGTCGCCCGGTGATGGGTCTGAAAGTGAAGATCGTCGACGAGGCCGGCGAGGAACTCCCGCACGACGGTGAGGCGTTCGGCGAACTCCTGATCCGTGGTCCGTGGATTGCCGCTGAGTACTACAACGACCCACGCACCCCCCAGTCGTTCGTGGACGGCTGGCTCCGCACCGGCGACGTGTGCAAGATCACCCCCGACGGCTACATCCGGATCACCGACCGCGCCAAGGACGTGATCAAGTCCGGTGGCGAGTGGATCTCGTCACTCGATCTCGAGAACGCCCTCATGGCTCATCCCTCGGTTGCCGAGGCGACCGTCGTGGGCCTGAAGCACGAGAAGTGGCAGGAACGCCCCGCCGCCTTCGTCGTCGCCCGCCCCGGTACCGACGTCACCGAAGCCGAGCTTCTCGACCACCTTCGCCATCACGTCGCCAAGTGGTGGCTACCCGACAAGATCGTCTTCATCGAAGAGATCCCCAAGACCGGTACCGGCAAGTTCGACAAGAAGGTCGTGAGGGATCAGTACAGCGATCTCCTGATGGACTGAGGCCGGCCGGCTCCGCCGGCCGGAGTACTGAGGCCGGTTCAACTGGTTGTTGCAACGCGGAGTTGATCGTATTCGTGTTGGGCGGTGTTCCAGTTGAGGCTGCGGCGGGGCATGGTGTTCAACAGGGTGGCGTAGTGGTCGAGTTCGGGTTGGGGCCGGTAGAGGTTGGAGTGTCTTGGGAGCCAGCGGCGCAACAGGTTGCAGGTGTTCTCGACGAGGGGTTTCTCCCAGGGGGATCGGGGTCGGCAGAAGAACACCTCGAGACCGAGTTGGGTTTCGAGGTGTGACCAGCGGGCGAGTTCTCGGCCTTGGTCCCAGGTGAGGGTGCGACGTAACGGTGGTGGGATTGGGGTGAGGAGTCGGGTCACAACCGCCGCGACATGGTCGGCGCGTTGACTGGTGAGGGCCCCGACTTTGACGAGGCGACTGTGTCGTTCAGTCAACACGACGGCTGCGGACCGGTTCCCCGCCCCGATGATGAGGTCACCTTCCCAATGCCCGGCACGGGTCGTGATGTCACCGCGTTGGGTGATCAACCGGAACTGACCGAGGGGATGATGATCCTGACCGGTTCGGGTGCGTCGGCGGCGCCGTTTCGAGCGACGCCGCCGGTTGAGGAGCTGCCAGGCGTCGTCACCGAGCGGAGACCGGGTGCGGTAACACGCCCGATAGATCGTCTCGGCACTGATCGGGGTCCCCAACGTTGCAAGATGCTGCGCAATCGGTGCTGGGGACCACCCGGCCTCTAACCAGCCACGGATCTGAGCCGCTAACTGGGGTGACTGACTGAGCCGGGTCGGCTTGGGCCGAGCCGCGTTGATGCCAGCACGTCGATGCGCCTCAACAGCCCGATACCGGGCCCGGCCCCCATGCCGGGCAACCTCACGGCTAATCGTCGACGCTGCCCGACCCACATGGCTCGCGATGCGACGCAACGACCACCCCCGCTCGATCCCGACACGAATCTCCTCACGCTCAACCAAACACAACCGCGAACCTGGCATGCTGGAACCTCCACCGGTGGGGTTGTCAACGGGCTTACACCCGGCATCATCGCCGGGCCGTTGCAACCACCGGTGGAACTCGCCTCAGTACTCGGTACTCCGGCCAGCGAAGCAGGCCGGCTAGTTCAACGTCCTCAGATAGGCGACGATGGAATCGATGTCGGCCTCGGAGAGGGCGGGATTGCCGCCTTTCGCAGGCATGGCGACCCCGGACGTGTTGGCCGGGTCCGATGTGTCGCGGCCGACCTTGATGAGCGTCGCCAACTCGGAGTCGCTGACCCCTTGGATGAATTCACTGTTGGCCAGCGGCTTGCCGAGCCCCTCGATGCCTGCACCGCCTTCTGCGTGGCAGGCAACGCAGGTGGCGTCGTAGAGCGACCGACCTTCGGCAGCGGACACGCCGACGGCCGGTGGTGCGTTGCCGCCGCCGTCATCCCCTCCGTCATCGCCACCGCCACACGCCGCTGCGGCGAGCGCAAGCACGCCGATCAAGATGATGAGTCGTTTCCTCACGCGTCACCCTCCATATCGTGTTCGGTCATGTCCTGGTCGTGGGCACCGTGATCGCCCATGTCCCCTTCCGCGCCGTCCGCCTCACGGTCGTGGTGCTCCCCGACGAGGCCTTCGATGATCGGCAGCTGCAGCACCGTCACCCAGTCGATGGCCTCGCCACCTACCTCAGCAGCGAACTCGGAGGCCCGTGCATGACTCGAGAACCCGAAGATCCCGTGCCCCATCGGCGACGACACGGACCGGGTTGGCACGTAGAAGGCCGTCTCGGCCCGCACCCACTCCTCGCTCCAGTAGTCATGGACCCACGCCGTAGCCGCTGCGAACTCACCGTGCTCACGGCCGTAGATCAGCATTTCGCCGATGCCGTCGAACTTCTTCTCCTCGCCGCTGTCGAGTCGATAGGCCGCGGCGTGACCGATCTCGGTGATGATCATGTTGCACTGCACGCAGATGTCGCGCCCGTAGATGATCTCAGGCGGACCGTCTGCGTTCGCAGCACCGCAGGACGCCAGCACGAAGGCCACGAGCAGCGCAGTCCAGACACGTATTGCCTTCACAAGTCCCGACCTTTCACGAACCGAAGCCAGGCGACGGCTGCAGGCGCGATGACCCAGGCAAGCAACACGCCGATCAGCAGCCACTCCAACGATTCCCCGTACGTGTCGACGGCGTAGGTTCCGGCCGGTCCCAGCACATCGAGCGAGCCGGACAGTGCGCTCAGTGACGCCAGGCGGAACGCCTCGACGGGGTTGAACACTGCGGAGAAGAACAGCACGTTCACGGGCATCTGCGTAGCAACCGCAGTACCCATGATCCCGAGCTCACCAAAGAAGACGAGCGCGAGCCAGGCGAACACTGCGGATCCCAGGGCGGCCCCGGATCGCCGGGCCATCGTGCTGATCAGCATCCCGACCCCGAGCATCGCCGCAGCCAGTACCCAGGACAGCAGCGCGATCCGGGAAAAGGCCGCCGCGTCGATGCCGGCGTTGCGAACTGCCGCAACGACACCGGCCGTGCCGAACCCGACACCACACATCGCAACGAGCGCGGCAACGAGCCCGAGGTACGTCCCCACGAAGGCTTCGCTGCGGGTCACCGGATGGCTCATCAGGAACCGCAAGGTTCCTCGCTCGGCCTGGCCGGCGATGCTCTGTGCACCGAGCGTCAACCCGATGAGCGGCAACACGAGTTGGACCAATGCGACGAGCGACGCGGCCGTCCGGCCGAAGCCCGAGGAACCGGCGATGTCCTGCGGCAAAGCCACCATCGCCAGAAGGGCAGCCAGCACGGCAAACCCCAACGAGTAGAGCCAGAACCAGCGTGCCCGCAGTGCGTCGCGCAGCTCCTTGCGGGCAATCGTGGCGACGAGGTCGAACTCGAAGTCCCTTGTTGCCGCTGCGGCGGTACCGATCATCGCCACACCTCCAGATCCGCAACGCCGATGCCGGCATGCCGCAGGACCTCGAGGGCCCTGCCCTTGCCCTGAGCGGACACTTCGACGAGCACTCCGTACGAGTTGGCGCGAGCATCGAAACCGCCGCTGCACAGCGCGTCGACGGCATCGGCGATCGGCGCGTCGTCGAGCACGACGTGCAACCAGGCCCGCAGGCCAAGGCGCTCGGCGAGCTCGTTGGGGGGACACTCCACGGTGATCCGCCCCGCCTCCATCGCAACCACTCGATCGACGAGCATCCCGACCTCTTCGAGGTGATGCGACGTCACCACCAAGATCCGGCCGCCCTCGCGCAGATCGTGCAGCAGCTCCACGGCCGATTCCCGTGCGGCTGCATCGAGGTTCGACGTGGGCTCGTCGAGCAAGAGGACCGGAGGGTCCGGGAGCAACGCCGAGGCGAGACCAAGCCGCTGCTTCAAGCCACCGGAGAGTTCACGAACCAGCTTGTCTCGGTGTCCTCCGAGATCGACGAGCTCGATGACCTCGTCGACACGTTGCGTCGGGAGCTTTCGCAACGCCGCAGAGAAGTCGAGCGTCTCGAGGACACTCAGATCGTCGTAGAACGACAGCTCCTGAGGCACGTAGCCCATACGACGGCGTACGGCCTTGCCGTGTTTGCGGGCGTCGAGACCATCGACTTCGATCGATCCTTCATACGAGAGCAGCCCGAGAATGCAACGGACGACGGTCGTCTTCCCAGCGCCGTTGGGTCCCCACAATGCAACGGACTCCCCGGCGTCGACCTGCATCGAGAAGTCGTCCACAACGGCGAGTGCGCCGTAGCGCTTCGTGAGGGCGTCGATGTGAATCATGTGCGCTCCTTGCGCCGACTGGTCGTGCGGGCCGACGAAATGACGAGGCCCGCAACGGCGAGCATCACGGAGGCGGACAACGCCATTGCTCGTGCGCTTCCCTTGTCCGTGGCCAGCGGATCGAACTCCGGTACACGGACGAGCGGGGCGGGATCCTCGACCTTGGGTCGCGGCCGCAGGACCGGGAACATCTCGCCGGCGAGGCTCACCGCCTTCGCCGACGGCGTCTCCCCGAAGAACCGCAGTTCCGGGTGGTTGTCGGTCAGCGTCGAATACAGCTCTTCGAGCCGATAAGGGATGTCGCCGATGCCGTCGCCGTCGGCGTCGTAGCCAGCGAAGTCACTCCAATAGTTGCCTCGCCCATCGACCGCCCATTCGTTCCCCGTGAGAGTGCCACCACCCTGCACACCGACTTGCTCGGCATTGTCGATGAAGGCGTTCTCGGCAAACACGTTGCGCTTCACCGACGGGAGGAACGACACGCCGATGTCGTTGTACGCAAACAGGTTGTGCGTGAAGTGCTGGTAGACGTCGTAGGACCAAGGCGAGTTGTCCAGATAGACGCCAACTCGATTGCCGACAAAGCGGTTGCCGTCGGCGGTTACCCCATCCATGTCCTTCAGACCCAACCCGTAGCCGCTTGGACCGTGGTTGTCGGACAGCACGTTGTCGTCGAACACGAGCGAACGGCTGTACATGAGGAAGGCCCCAACCGAGTTGCCGGTGAGGTGATTGCCCTTCACCACGGCGTTGTCGGAGTACATGAAGTGCAGCCCGTATCGCCCACCCCGGACGTGGTTGCCTTCGATGACGAGATCGTCCGAGAACCACAAGACGACATCCCGACCGTCGTTCACACGATTCCGCATCACCGAGGTGCCGTGGCTCTCCCACAGCCGAATCCCATCGCCGCGTCGCGCGATGTCGATCTGCTTTGCGCCGACCAAGTTGTCGGCGACCAGGGAGTCGTCGGCCTCTCGCAGGAAGATGCCGAATAGCACGTCCTCCAAAACGTTGTCGACGACCGTGACACGTGCTGCGTTCACCGAGATGCCCGAGTTCTCTCGATCGAGCGACTTCCCGGTGTTCCGCACCGTCACGCCCTGGATCCGCACATCGGGGGCCAGCACGTCGATCCCGTTGCCATCGCCTCCCGCGTCGATGACGACACCGGGTTCGCCAATCAGGGACATCGGTTCCGTGATCGTCACTCCGCCCTCATAGACCCCGGACGGAACACGCAGCGTCTCGCCCGCTCCGGTGCGGTCGATCATGGACTGGAGGTCGAGCAGCCCCTCGCTCCCGGCGCTGGGGGAAACCGCGCTCACGATGAGCACGCAAAGCGCAGCGACGAGAACAAGGAGCCGCCCGATCATTCCGCACCCGCCAATTCGTCGACCAGGGGTTTGTAGGCCTTGCGGTGGAACCACAGGCCTACCCCGGTCATCACCGCAGCGAGCAAGGCCAGCAAGAAGCCGGGTCCCGGCAGCGCCAGAGTGTCGAATTGGGCGATCTCAGCCGGCCCGAAGATGGGTGGCGTGAACTCGCCGACGGCTTTGGCGAACGGTGCCGACGAATCGAGATTGTGGCCGTATCGCCAGAGCCACCACTGGAGGTCGGCGACGAAACCCACCGGGAACAGGATTGCCGGCATCGTGAACAGCACGACCCATCGGCTGTGGAAGAGCAGTGCTGCGGCCAGAAGACCGGCCAGGACGATGATGGCGCCGATGGCGATCGATCGCTCGAAGACGGCCCCGTCGTCGAAGCTCCCGAGCCCCACATAGTGGTTGAGCCCTTCGAGCTCGACGACATCGCCCTCGAGCCGGTTGACGAACGCCTGGATGGTCAGCCCGTCCGGAAACTGGGGTGCCTTGAGGGTCAGGACCCAGTAGGGCAGGAAGATGCTGAGCACCAGCAGCAACGCTGATCCCCCGAAGAGCGCCGTCGGCAGCCGATAGCGGCCGGCGTGCTCCTGCATCTCCTCCCGGGAGACCCGGGGCCCCAGTATCCGGTCGAGCAATGTCATCCGATTACCTCATCCGTCCTGGCGATCATCCGCAGCTACTCGGGTGCGACCAGGAAGTACCCGGCCATTTCGAGGTGGAGCGCCGAGCAGAATTCGGAGCAGTAGAACGGGAAGACCCCGTCCATCGTTGCGTCGAATTCGACCGTTGCCGTCTCCCCCGGCTCCAGGCTGACGTTGATGTTGTAGCCCGGCACCGAGAAGCCATGGGTTGCGTCCTTGGACGTATCGATGTTGGTCAGGTGCCAGATGACCCGGTCCCCTGCCTTCACCTCGATCCGATCAGGCGTGTAGTGGCTGCGCACCAACGTCATCCAGATCTCCACGGTGTCCCCGTTGCGCACGACCCGTTCGTTGCCCGCCATCGGTGCATTCGGGTCGACCGACATCGTGCTGGGGTCCCAGCCGATCTCCGGGTAGACCTCCCAGACATGGTCGAGCACCTTGTCGGCCTTGATCATCTGCGCGTAGTGCGGCTCTCCGACGCCGATCGGCATGTCGTACAGCAGCTGCATGCCTGCGGTATCCGGCGCGGCTTCGGGCGCCTCCGTGATGTCGATCAACTGGAAGTTCTGCGGCAGCAGTGGACCGGGCGGGAAGAAGCGGTCGATCGACCACTTGTTCAACGCCACGAGGTACCTGCCGTCGGGATCCACCGTGTCCCCCTCGGCTGCCACGAGGTGACCGATGTTGTAGTGGACCGGGATCTCGCCTTCGAGCTTCCACTCGTCGCCATACGGTGGGCCGAGGCTCCACCGAGCCACCGAGCTGTTCAGGAAGAGGCTCGTGTAGGCGTAGCCGTCGCCGTCGAACTGTGTGTGCAGCGGCCCGAGACCCAACTCGACCTGGGCTTCGAGCACCGAGTCGAAGTCGAGCACGGGTACCCCGTACTGATCCGGCTGCCAGTTCTGCGCCGCGATCGCATCCTGGATCTTGTCGAACGAGTAGACGGTGACGTGCGGATCCAACTTGCCCGAGATGACCATGTACTCGCCACCCGGAGTGATGTCCACACCGTGCGGGCTCTTCGGCTCCGGCACGAAGTAGAGCAGACCCTCATCGATCGACGCCTGGAGCGGGATCACCGTCATGCCGTTGATGTCGACGCCCTTGGAGGCTGCGACTCCGACGGCCTTGTCCAGGTTGATGACGTGCATGTAGTCGTTGTCTCGTGCCGAAGCGCCGGCTTCGAAAGCCTCGCCGCCGCTGCCGACATCGCCCGAGCCCGTCGCCAGTTCGGTGTTGAACGAGTTGCAGAACACCCACCCCTCAGAAACGAGCTTCCCGGCATCGCACAGGTCCTGCCAATAGGGCGGCAGCTCCATGGCGAACGACGAATCGGCGTCGATCCGGCCGGCGGATCGATCGAACTTCCAGAACGTCACCATGCCCTTGTATTCGGACTCGTACTCGGAGATCGGGGCGTACTCCCAGCCGTTCGGCGTTGCGTACTGGCCGCCTTCGATGACCCATTCGGTGTTGGGGGTCACGAAGGTGCCGCCGTGGTCGTTGATGGCAATCGGGTTCTTCAGGATCTGCTTCGTCTCGAAGTCCCGCAGGTCGATGACGGCGACACGCGCGTTGGCCTTGTCGTTGATGAACACGAACTCACCGTCGTAGTCACCGTCGGTCTCGGACAACGCAGGATGGTGAGTATCGGCCCAGAGCACGTCGTTGCCGTCAACCCGGCCCTGCTCGAGGATCTCCATTGTGTCCTGGTCGCCGTAGCCCCAGCCTTGCCAGGGTTCGGGCGTGAAGACGCCGATCGTCTTGAGCAAACGCATCGACGGCACACCAATCACGAAGACCTGGCCGGCGTGGCCGCCCGACGAGAAGATCAGGTATTCGTCCTGCTGCCCACTCGGGACATACGTCTTGAGGGCCGCCGAGATATCTGCTTCGGTCAAGCCTCGTGCCTGCGCGATGTCCGCCGCCGAGCCGCCGAGCGCAGAGCTCTCGCCACCTCCGTCGTCACCGCTGCACGCCGCAGCGATCAGCGCCATCACCGCAATGACGACGCCGACACCCAAGATCAGCTTGCTACGACCCACCCTCCAAGCGGATCTGCGTGGCATTACTACCCTCCTCGTTACGTGCTCGGCAGCCCATCTCTGTCAGGGGAGTGCTGTCGAGCTCGGACAACAGGGCGTCACGTGCCCGGGTCCAGGGCTCGTGCATCGCACATTGCTCCTGGACTGGGCACGGGGCGCCCCTCAACACACATCTGCCGTTCACCGTTGGGCCTTCGACGGCCTCGATGAGGGCGAGAAGTGAGATCTCTCGTGGATCGGCCACCAGCCGGTACCCACCTGACCGGCCAGGCGTGGACTCGACCCAGTAGTTCCGGATGAGCGGCGTCATGACTTGGGGAAGGAAGCTCGTCGTGGTTCCGACGGCGCTCGCGATATCCGCCCCAGCTGCGAGGTCGCCTTCGGCTTGGAGGCAGAGGTACTGGATGGCGCGAATCGACAGGTCGGTCCGTTTCGAGAGTTCCAGCCGCATTTCCGATTATTTCCTTACTAAGAAAATAAGGATACGCTCAGTGTCCGGTACCCCGACTGGTCTCAATAGGGCCAAAGGTCCCCGGAAACCCCACGAACCCGGGACCGCTGTTCCTCCGACCACACGAGCCCGGCATGCCCCCGATCTCCGAGTCCGCCCGGGCCGGGGGTCTCAGTACTCAGTACTCAGTACTCAATACTCCGGCGTGCAAAGCACGCCGGTCAGTTCAACGTCCTCAGATAGGCCACGATTGCCTCGACGTCTTCCGTCGTCAGCGATGGGTTGCCACCGTTTGCCGGCATCGCAATTCCGGAGGTGTTCTCCGGATCGGCCGAGTCTCGCCCAACCTGGATGAAGGTCACCAGCTCTTCGTCACTGAGACCGCGGATGAAGTCGGAGTCGGTGAGGGGTCGACCCAGGCCTTCGACACCAATGCCACCCTCAGCGTGACACGCGAGGCACGAGCCTTCGTAGGCGGCGAGCCCTTGAGCCACGATGTCATCAACGGTCGGCGGGGTGCGACCGTCGTCACCACCTGCAGCACGTCCGCCGCACGCGGCGAGTGCAAGCGCCAGGGCGCACATCAGGATCAGACGTCGGTTGCTCACGGGTACCTCTCAGTTCTGGCCTTCTGCGCCATGTTGGCCGATTCGTGAGTCTTATTCACGTACCCGCGGTCGCCGCAACGCCGGATACGCGATTCGGCCGCAGCCTTCAGACGGCGAGGTGAGGACGCGCCACGAATGACGCATCGGCAGGAACCGGGAGCTCGAGCGTGAAGCTCGTCCATCCCTCGGTACGGGTGTACGAGAGGTCACCCCCCATCAGGCGAGCCAGGTGGCGACTCACGCTCAATCCGAGCCCCACCGGATCCACATCGTCGGGGGCAGCGTGCGCTCGGTTGAACGGCGCAAAGACCGCGTCGACGAGATCCGGAGGGATGCCATCGCCGTTGTCGCTGACCACGATCGTCCCCCATTCGCCGTCGGTGTTGGTCTCGACACAGATGTCGGGCCCTCCGTAGCGCTTGGCATTCGAGAGCAGGTTGCGGATGACCTGCCGTACACGAACCGGGTCCGCCGCCACCGTCGCTGGAGCGACGAGGCACCGAGCGAGGTCGACGTGCATCGATTCGGCCACGGCCACTGCCTCTGCGTCGAGCTCGACCCGGTCGACGGCGAGGGCCAGTTGACCGGTCTCGCTGCGGGCCGCAACGAGCAGGTCCTCGACGATCGCCGCCACCTCTTCACTCTCCTCGACCAGCATCTCGATGAGCTGGTGGCGCTCCCCGTCGACAACGGAGCCTTCGCCTACCTCAGCAAGCGAATACGCCAGACCGACGACGGACGTGAGCGGCGTTCGGAGTTCGTGACTGACGGTCGCGATGAACCGGGCCTTGCCTTCCAACAGCATGTCCTTCTCAGCCATGAGCCGCTCGAGATCCTCCATAGCGACACGGAGTTCGGCAGTCCGCTCCCGAACGCGACGCTCGACGGATCGTTTGGTTGCCGCAAGCCGCGCATGGAATGCGCCGATTCCGAGTCCGGCGAATCCCAGGACGAGCGGGGCGAGGTCGACGATGTACAGCACCGGCTGGGATTCATGGGCGCCGACGATCGACCACCCGGAGAGCTGGCTGCGGGCCACCCACCAACCGACGAGGGGAAACAGCAGCCCAAAGACGGCACCACCGAAGGTCCACCGCCACTTGATCTGCTGCGCGGTGAGCGACGGTGCCACTAGCTCGGGGTCAGGTACCCCGGCCCGACGTTGCGATGGGGCGTTGCCCATTCACCTCTCCAGCGGTCGCTGTTGCCAATATCTGTCGGCACGACCGGCCTGATGGCAAGCATTCCGACGCACCGGGACAGTTGACAACTCCAGAGTGATCGCATCGATGGTCGGGACGGGTCCCGACGTACCGGGACCCGTCGAAACGGACAGTTCAAAACGGCCAGTCGGCATCCTGGAGCTGCTCCAGGTGCGCCATCAGGCGGAAGGTCGCGTCGTTGAAGCCGCCGATCTCGTAGTGACCCTTGCGGCCCACTGCGAGCGGCGTTGCGCGGTAGCCACCCGTGTTGAAGACGTAGACCGTGGCGCCCGGCAGCGCCGGGACCTGGTCGTGCGTCTGCATGTCCGAGAACACCACCACACGGTCGTGGCCACGGAACGTCGCCTTGAGTGCGCGACCCAGGCGCGTGCCGTGTCCAACGTTGCCGATGCGCGTCTCGACCTTCTCGATCGTGCGCAGGATCGAAGCCGACGAGCGGAAGCCGATGCGCTCCCAACCGGAAGCGAACGACACCAGCTCGACGTTCTCGGCCGCCTTCGCCACCGAGGCGGCGAAGAGCGCTGCGATCTCGAAGTGGCGCACCTTGGAGCCACGGGACACCGGCATCGTCATCGACGCCGACGTATCCGTCAGCACCAGCGTGCGACCCGGCAGGGCCGGGACGTTCGCCACGGAGAGCTCGAGCGCCGTCTCCAGCGTCGAGGCCCATCGCAGCGACGGCACGTTGCGATATGCCGACCAGAACCGATACGGGAACTGGCGAGAACGCGCCACGCGCTCCGGGTCACCGAGGACGCCCTTCACGTACTTGACGTGTCGGCGCGAGATGCGGGCCTCATCGAAGTTGCGCAGGTTGCGCAGCAGGGCCATGTAGCCCATCGACGGGATCACCATCTCCCACGCCTCGGCGTCCATGCCGCCCGGGATCCAGCCCGACAGCCACTCCCACGTAGCACCGGCCTCCAACAGGAGCTCGGCGCCACGCTCACGGAGCACGCCGCGGCGGCGCTCGACCGGCACGGCCTCCAGCTCGGCGCGGCGGGCCACCTTCGACAGCGTCTCCGGGACCTCCACCGACTCCGGGTGGTGGCGACGATCCAGCAGGTAGCGGAACAGGTCCGACTGCCATGCCTCGGCCGGCTTCGGGTGCGTCAGCTCGATCACGTCGCCCATGCGCCATGCGCGCGAGCGACCGTCGTACTTCAGCGCCGCATACTCCGTGTACTGGCGACGCACTGCGTCGGCGACGCCACGCTTCACCGGCTGCGGGAAGCGGCGGCCGTGCTCCTGTGCCCAGTAGGCCAGGATCTCGGCCGGCTCGTCGGCGCGTGCGACCGCCGAAGCGATCACCTTGCGACCGTGCGGGCCGCCGGCGGCCACGTACTCGGCTGCAACCACAACGGCGGCCGAACGCATGTTGGCCTCGTTGCGCAGCCACGGGACAAACCGCTGCACCCAGTCCGGGTCCTCGGCCGTCACCTGGCGGATCAGCTCCACAAAGCGCTGATCGCGGGCGGCACCCGACTCGTAGAACGTGTCCTCCATCACCATGTTCGTCACGGCCAGGAGGAAGAGCTCCGACTTCGAGTCGCGCGTGAGCGCGAGGGCACCCTCATGGGTACGCGTGAGCGGACCTCGGATCGTGCGCAGGACCGACGTCACATTCGGTCGCGTGCGCGTGCGTGCAAACTTCACCATGGGGCACCTCCTTTCGTCTGCGGTCTTCTCCGCCTCGTTGGTGTTCGTCCACGACTCCCCGCCCATGGTGTCGGGGGGCCGCCACCGGCCCGGTTGAGCCGGGTGGAATTGCTGCCGAGAACTCGGTGGCGAAGGTGACGCCCGGGCCCCACACCACCTCTCCGCGATCGCCGAATCAGACTCGGCCGCAGTTGCCAGAGGCAACTGCAACGGACCGGCAAGGCCGGTCCGCGAACATGTGCCCGGGTGTGAGTTTCCAACTCACTTGTCGTGTGGAGGAAGTAGCCCTCACCGACGCATCGGCAGCATCGGCCCTTGCGAGCCGAGATCAGTGCGTTGTCGGGAACAGCGACCGCTCTGGCGGTCTGTCGAACCAGGGGCGGGGAGTTGAACCCCACGCCGTAGCGCTTCAACCAGAGAAGTACCCCAGTTCTGCACATCGACAACGCCGTACGCCGGGAGGGATTCGAACCCCTCGCTCCCGACCCACGAGCCGCCCAATGATGCGCCAAGCGGCGAGAACCCCAGATCGGGATCACGCAGCCAACACCCCACCAAGCAACAAAGCCTGGATCCCAAAGAGATCGGTGGCGAACAGCCGCCGATCTCGGATCACTCACGTACGCCGGGAGGGACTCGAACCCTCATACCTTGCGGCGCTGGTTTCTGAAACCAGTGCGTATGCCTGTTTCGCCACCGGCGTATGAAGAAGCACCCCGAGAACCACGGCGTCACAGCCGTAGGTGGCTCGCAGCCACCCCAGCGCTCTACCTCTGAGCTACACCCCGTTGGTCGGGGTGACGGGACTCGAACCCGCGTCCTCTCGATTGACAGTCGAAGTAGGCCATGACTTCGCATCGGAAGTGCTTCGTGCGGCCGACGAGATTCGAACTGTCGACCGTCATCTGCGAGCCGCCCATCGATGCGCCCAGCGGCGAGAAACGTGAACCACGCCTCGCAACAGACACACCTCTGTCGCAACTCACAACGGACCGCACGAGTTCGATGGCGAACAGCCGTCGAACTCCACGATCCCAGTGCGGCCGACGAGATTCGAACTGTCGACCGTCATCTGCGAGCCGCCCATCGATGCGCCCAGCGGCGAGAAACGTGAACCACGCCTCGCAACAGACACACCTCTGTCGCAACTCACAGCAGACCGCACGAGTTCGATGGCGAACAGCCGTCGAACTCCACGATCCCAGTGCGGCCGACGAGATTCGAACTCGTTCCTCCAGCGTGGCGGGCTGGCGTGCTGTCCGTTGAACACCACGACCACATACGATCCGAGGACACCGTCGCCCGAAGTCCTATACCGGGTGCGCTGAACGCCTCCCCGGTCCCGAAGAACGCCTCGGACTTCGCATCGGATCGTCGCTGCCAAGGAAGGATTCGAACCCTCACTTCCTGGTTCAGAACCAGGCGTGCTGCCGTTGCACTACTCGGCAATGGGCGGCTTCGCCGCCGGTACTTGGTACTCAGTACTCAGTACTCATTTGGAGGAAGGTGATGGAGTCGAACCCTCGCCCCCGGCCCAAGAGCCGCCCATCGATGCGCCAGGCGGCGAGAGTCAAACGATGGGGTCACGCAGCAAGACCGAGCGCGCGACCCAAGCGACGACCGAGAGTTCGACGGCGAACAGCCGTCGAACTCCCTCGATCACCGAGGAAGGTGATGGAGTCGAACCATCAGCCCTGAAGCTGGCCCGGTTTTCGAGACCGGTTGAGCGCCACCGCTCGCCACCTTCCGTGGGACCGCAAGGACTTGAACCCTGCTCAACGGGGTAAGAACCCGCTGCATCACCATCAATGCTTCGATCCCATAGACAGACCATCGTTCCCGTTCGACGATTGAAGCGAGAACCACGGCGACCCAGCCGCGTCTTGCCCCAGATGGCTCGGGGCCCGATTCGACGGAGACTCGCCGACGGCGAATCCCGCGGGCCCCGCGAGAGTCGAACTCGAAGGAGGCCGGATCTGCGCATCGCTTCAGTCACCGGTTCTTCCGACTTCGTGTCGGATTCGAACCCGGAGACAATCGGGGCATCTTCCCTTCAAGGAGCCAGACCTCATGAGACGATTTGTCCTGGTCATCGCCTCGCTGGCGCTCGTCGGCGCAGCTTGTGGCGACTCGACGAGCGACACCACGACATCCACTGCGCCGGCGGCTGCCCCGACAACGACTGCAGCACCGACGACAACCGTTGCGCCGACCACGACGAGCGTGCCGGCAATCGCCGCTCCTTTCGTCCCCGGGGAGAACCCAGACGTCGACGCCATCGTGAATGCGTTCACCATTGCCTTCGACAGCAGCTCTGACTACGCCGCCAAGGCGCCGCACATCGTGGATCCTTCGGGACTCGAGGAAACCGTGGCTGCGTACTTGGACACCGGAGAAATGTTCCAAGGGATCGGCGTGGCCGTGACATCCGTGGCCATCAGTGGAGACGAGGCCGAGGTCGTGTATGACATCCTGTTCAACGAGAACCCGTCGTACCGGGATCAGATCGGAACCGCCGTGCTGACTGATGCCGGATGGCAAATCCCTCGTACCGTGTTCTGCGGCCTCATGAAGTCGGCCCGCGTCGGCTGCCCATCCGAGTAGGACCGATGCTGCGCTCACGCGTCGTCGCCGTCGCGATCGCCACCGCCGTGGTGGCGACGGCTTGCGGCGGGAGTTCCGAGAGCGCACCGACAACGCCGGCGTCCACGAACGCAGAGGCGACTGCGGCGCCGTCGAGTGAAGCCATTCGAACCTTCGTCGGTGCCGACGGAGTCGAGTCCGAGATCGCAGACACCAGCCGAATCATCACGCTGAGCGGCGATCTGACCGAGGCCGTCTTCGAGCTCGGCCTCGGCGACTCACTGGTCGCCCGTGACGTGACCACGAGCTACCCGCCGGAAGCTCTCGAGCTCCCGATCGTCGGTGTCGGTCGGTTCCTCTCCGCCGAAGGGGTGCTGAAGGAGAACCCGACGCTCGTCCTCGGCGATACCCAGACATCGCCGCCAGAAGCGATCGAGCAGATCCGCAGCGCTGGGGTCCCCGTTGTCATCTTCGATGTCCCGCTGGACTTCGAGACCTTGTATGCCAAGGCCGAGGCCATCGGCGAAGCGCTCGGCGTTCCCGAAGAGGGTCGCCGCCTCGCCGAGACCCTGGAGACCGTGGTCTCCGATGTCATGGAGGCGGCGACGCCGCTCGACCCCGTACCGGGCGTTGCCTTCCTCTACAGCCGTGGCCCGGACGTCATGTTGCTCTTCGGCGCCGGAATGACGACGCAACCGTTGATCGAGGTCGCCGGTGGTCGCGATGTGGGCACGGAGTCCGGTGTCGAGGGCACCGTCCGCGTCACGCCGGAGGCGATCGTCGCCGCCGCGCCCGAGGTCATCGTGACCACGAGCGAAGGCCTGGAGGCACTCGGCGGCATCGACGGCCTGTTGGCCGTCCCAGGGTTTGCGGAGACACCGGCCGGACAGGCTCGGCGGATCCTGGACTACCCAGAGGGCGATTTCCTCACCTTCGGCCCCCGGATCGGAACCATCCTCGAGAACTTCATCACCGACCTACGCGCCATCGTCGGTCAGTCGTGACGACCGATACCCGCCGCGGCACCAGACGGCGACGGCCGGTCCCTGTCGTAGGACTGGGTCTGGCCATTGGGCTTGTCGTCGTGGCATTCGTCGGCCTGCTCGCAGGTTCGGTTGCCGTCGGGCTCGACGATCTGTGGCACATGATTGCCGTCAGGTCGGGCCTCTCCGACGATCCAGAACGGCTCACAGACAACGTGCTGTGGGCGATCCGCCTCCCGCGTGTGCTGACCGGGATGGTCGCGGGCGCTGCACTCGGTGCAGCCGGGGTCGGCCTGCAGGGGGTCTTCCGCAACCCCATGGCCGATCCACACCTCCTCGGAGTCGCTCCTGCCGCTGGGCTCGGAGCCGTGGCTGGGATCGCCCTGACGCCTACGGGCGGTTCTCCGGTCATCATGTTCGTAGGCGCAGTCGCCGGGGCCCTCAGCTTTGCGCTGGCGATGCGAACCATCGCCCTGCGGACCCTGGACCCCGGCCAGCTGATACTTGTCGGTCTCGCCCTCGGGTTGGCCGTGCTCGCAGTGCTCGGCGCCGTCGTGCTCGCCTGGGACAGCCCGCGACTGCCGACGTTCAACTTCTGGATCTTCGGCGGTCTCTCCGTCGCAACCTGGAGCAAGCTCGGTGTCGGCGCGCTGTTCGCCGCCGCCGGGATCCTTGCGGTGTGGTCGGTCGGACGCTCTCTCGATGTGTTGGCCCTCGGCGAGTCGGAGGCTCGCCACCTCGGCGTGCCGGTGGATCGGGTTCGGCTACTCGCCCTCGGCGCTGTTGCCTTGGCGGTCGGGTCAGCCGTCGCAATGGCCGGGGTGATCGGATTCGTCGGCCTGATCGTGCCGCTCGTGCTGAGGTCATTGATCGGCCCGGCTCACCGCAACCTGACGGCACTGTCAGTCCTCGGTGGTGCGGTCATGCTTGCACTCCTCGACGTATTGGCGCGGACCGTTGCGGCTCCGATTGAGGTTCCCGTCGGGCTCTTCACCGCAGCGGTGGGCGCCCCGGTCCTCGTCTGGTTCGTCCTGCGGAGAGCGCAGTGATGCTCATCGACGCCCACGAGATCAGCGTCATCAGAGACGGTCGAGCCCTGCTCCGTTCGGTGTCGCTGACCGCAGAGGCCGGGAGCGTACTGGGGATCGTGGGACCCAACGGAGCCGGCAAATCGACGCTGCTCCGAGTACTCGCCGGGGACATCCGGCCGGATGCCGGCGAGGTGAAACTTCGCAACGACCCGGTGACATCGCTGACGCTTCAGGAGCTGGCGCTTCAGCGGGCCGTCGTTGGGCCACAGACGGTCAGCGACGTTGCGTTCCACGTGCGAGACGCCGTGGCAATGGGCCGGCGCCCGCACGGCGGCGATGCTGCCACCGATGACCGGGTCATCGACGAGGCAATGCGGCTCACCGACGTTCGCCACCTCGCCGACCGCGAGCTGCGCAGCCTGTCATCGGGAGAGCAGCAGCGGGTGTCGCTGGCTCGAGCGCTGGCTCAGCAGACACCGGTTCTCCTGCTCGATGAGCCCACCTCGGCGCTCGACATCGGTCACCAGGAACTCGTGATGTCGCTCCTCAGGGAAGCTGCGGTTGCTGAATCGGCGGTGGTCGCCGTGCTCCATGATCTGAATCTGGCTGCGGCCTATGCCGACACGGTGATCGTCCTCAATCGAGGCACGATTGCTGGTCTCGGAACACCCGCCGAGGTGTTGACCACCGAACTTCTCACGAGCGTCTACGAGCGACCGATCCAGGTGATCGACCATCCCTTCCGCCACTGCCCGCTCGTGCTCACCGTCGATTGACGGGCAGTTGCGCCGTACCCAGCCGAAGAATCGAACTCCGGTCCCCTGTGTGTAAGACAGGTGCTCTCCCATTGAGCTAGCCAGGC
>JASJAX010000111.1 GCA_030066755.1 Acidimicrobiia bacterium | reverse complement strand
ACCGTGAAGTCCTCGCCAAGTGGCACAACAACGTGCGGGTCCGCTGGTCCTGACGCCCTCTCGCACCGGACGGAGGTGCAGGGAATCCGCCCGTGCCCCGAGCACATCCAACGCACGATCCACCCGGTTACCCATCGCCGACGACCAAGAAGGAGACCACCACCATGCAGAGCAACGTCAAAGACCTCCCGATCGCCCATGAAGCCCTCGGAGAGATGATCCGCGGCCAGGACTGGGGCGGCATGACCAGCGCGTACATGCAGTACCCGGCCGGGCTCGACTTCTGCCCGCTGCTGGAGGGGCTCGAGAACGACCATTGCCAATGCCCACACTGGGGTTTTGTCCTCGACGGGCGCATCCGCGTCGACTACGAGGATGGCACCAGGGAGACCGTTGGTGCAGGCGAGATCTACTACTGGCCCTCCGGCCACACTGTCTTGGTCGAGGAGGCCGTCGAGATGGTCGAGTTCAGCCCTCACGACCAGATGTCCCAGGTCCTCGCCCACGTCGTCGGCAAGCTGTAGACCACGAGGTGCTGCCGGGGCCGCGCTCCTTGCGGTCCCGGCCGGCACTGGTCGAGTATTCGTCATCGACCGTGGCCGATCGACTGGGGGAGACAAAATGAGGATCGCCGAGCACATCGCAGCGATCGCCGACGAGGGCCGTCGCCTCGCCGAGGCGGCGCGGCACGCCGGCCTCGATGCTCCGGTACCCACGTGCCCGGGTTGGGAGGCTCGTGAACTCGTTCGCCATCTGGGCTTGATCCATCTCTGGGCGGCGTCCCACGTTGCGTTCCCTCATGAGCAACCCGCCCTTGCCAATGAAGCTGCGCAGCGCGAGTTCACGGGCCGGTTCTGGCCGGAACTCGGGGTCTTCTGGGTTGATGACGATGACCTGATCGACTGGTATCTCCGGACGAACGCCAACCTCGTCGCCTCACTCGAGTCGGCGCCTTCGGATCTGGAAGCGTGGACCTTCCTCCCCGCCCCAAACCCGCTGGCCATGTGGGCCAGACGACAAGCCCACGAGACGGCAGTCCACCGATACGACGCTGAGGCTGCAGAGGGTGCCCCGTCGGGTTTCGACACTGCGTTCGCATGTGACGGCATCGATGAGATCCTCCGCGGAATGACGACGCAACGACGCCTCGACGTCCCGTTGACCGACCCGCAATCCATGCTCGTCCACGCAGTCGACGCCAACGATCGATGGTTGGTCACAATGAGTTCGGACGTCGTCACCGTCGTCCGCGATGACGGCCGGGCAGACTGCACCGTTGAAGGCACGGCGTCGGACCTCTACCTGGCCCTGTGGAACCGAACGGATGACTCGCAGTTGCGTGTCAAGGGCACCCGTGAGGCGCTCGACACCTGGCACAGGACCTTCCGCGTTCGCTGGTATCAGCGGGGCTGATCGAAGACTCCCCAGGGCGTTGTGACTCGCCGCCTTTGCAGAGACTCCCGGGCCGGCCAGCCGGGTTGAGCAGTTCCGTGTCCGGCCGCCGACTAACGTCCGCGGAGGAGGGAGTTTCGGTGGCAACACGAGCGTTCCAACCCGGCCGGATTCCGGTCATCCGGATGCTGCGCGACTACGAGCGCAGTTTCTTCCGTTACGACCTCATCGCAGGTCTGGTGCTGGCGACCATGCTGATTCCGCAGGGCATGGCGTACGCCGAGCTGACCGGGCTCCCCGCGATCACCGGGATCTACACCACGATCGCGGCTCTCCTCGCCTACTCGCTGCTCGGACCAAACCGCCAGCTGATCCTCGGCCCCGATTCCTCCCTGGCACCGATCATCGCTGCGGTGATCCTGCCCCTCGCCGCCGGCAATGCGACGACTGCGGTCGTCCTGGCGTCCGCGTTGAGTGTCATCACCGGTCTCGTCTGCATCCTGGCCGGATATCTGCGGGCCGGGATCATCACCGAGCTGCTCTCGAAGCCGATCCGGATCGGCTATCTCAACGGGATCGCCGTAGTGGTCCTCATCTCCCAGCTCCCGAAGGCGCTCGGATTCTCCGTCGACGAGGACCGCACGGTCGACGTGCTGATCGCCACTGTTGAAGCGGTGTTCGATGGTGCAACCGTGCTGGCGGCCTTGGCGCTGTCCGCCGGCGCCGTTCTCATCATCGTCGGCCTCCGGAGGGTGAGCCACACGATCCCCGGGATCGTCATCGCGGCTCTGCTGTCGATCGCAGCGGTAGCGCTGTTCGACCTGGTCGACCGCGGGGTGAGCATCGTCGGTGACATCCCCGCCGGACTACCCCCGTTCACGCTTCCCGAGTTCTCCCTCGACGACATCCCCACGCTGCTGGGAGGCGCATTCGCCGTGGCCCTGGTGTCGTTTGCCGATACCGGAGCCCTCTCGACGGCGACGGCCCTCAAGTCCGGGGTCCGCGTCGACCCAAACAGCGAGATCAAAGCTCTCGGCGCCGCCAACATCCTGTCAGGCGTCTTCCAGGGCTTCCCGACCAGCGCCAGCTCCTCCCGAACCGCAGTTGCGATGGCCGTTGGTTCGAAGACCCAGCTGACCGGCTTGATCGCCGCTGCCGGGGTGATCGCCGTGATGCTGGCGGCTCCGGGCCTCGTGGCTGAGATGCCCTCGCCCACGCTGGCGGCCATCGTGATCACGGCGTCGTTCAGTCTCTTCGACTGGCCGGAGACGAAGTGGCTGTTCAAGGCGAGGCGCTCCGAGTTCGTGATGCTCCTCGGTTCGTTCCTCGGAGTGGTGGTCGTCGGCATCCTCGAAGGTATCGCCATTGCCGTCGTGCTCTCGTTGGCCAACTTCATTCGCAAAGCGCTTCGACCCCACAGCACCGAGCTGGGCAAGATCGATGGAGTCCCGGGGTACCACGACCGGGACCGCCATCCGGAAGCAGCTGTGGTGCCCGGCCTGCTCGTCGTCCGATTCGACGCCCCGCTGTTCTTCGCGAACGCTCCGAGCTTCGGCCGAACGCTGCAGGAGATGATCGACGCGGCCGAGCGTCCCGTCGACACCATCCTCATCGTCGGCAACGCCATCACTGACATCGACACGACCGGGGCCGAGATCCTCGGCGACGTCCTCGACAACCTCGACGGCAAGGGAATCGCCTTTGCGTTCGCCGGCTTGAAGGGCCACGTGAAAGACCACCTCCGCTCGTACGGGATCTACGACCGAATCGGTGACGAGCACTTCCATCCCAACACCATCAGCGCAGTCAAGAAGTACAAGAAGGGCCTCAACAACGACTCGGTCAACTGACCGCATCGCCCGCTATGTAACCCCTCGGGATCCGGCTGAGTCGGACCGTTGGAGGAGAGGCGAGAGTGCCGCCACCAACCACCCCCAGCGCCGAAACCCGCCCGCAGCCCCCACGGATCATCCAAGGAGGTATGGGCGTCGCCATCTCGGGTTGGCAACTCGCCAACGCCGTGGCCCGTCGCGGCGAATTGGGTGTCGTTTCCGGGACAACGCTCGAAGTGGTCATGACCCGTCGTCTCCAACTCGGAGATCCGGGCGGGCACGTTCGCCGGGCGCTCGCCCATTTCCCGTTCCGCGACGCCGCAGACCGCATCGTCGAGGACTACTTCGTGCCCGGCGGCAAAGGTGACGGCAAGCCGTTCAAGAACGTGCGCTCCTTCACCGTCGAACCCGATCTGAGGCTGCAGGAACTCACGGTTGCCGCCAACTTCGTCGAGGTGTTCCTCGCCAAGGAAGGCCACAACGGACCCGTCGGCATCAACTACCTCCGCAAGATCGAGATGCCGATCCCCTTCGCCGTCTACGGGGCGCTGCTGGCCGGAGTCGACTACGTCATCGTCGGAGCAGGGAACCCGCAGGACATCCCGAGCCTCGTCACACATCTGTCACGCAACGAATCCGCCGGCCTTTCGCTCCGGGTCCAGGGGCTGACGTCACGCGACGAGGACATCGAGGTGATCCTCGATCCGGCCGACCTGCACGACGGCGACGCACCGAACGTGCGGCGGCCGCAGGTCCTGGCGATCGTCGCCTCCGCCGATCTGGCGATTGGCCTCGCCAACCTCGCCGATCCACCCGACGGCTTCATCGTCGAAGCACCGAGCGCCGGGGGACACAACGCGCCGCCGCGCGGCCCTCGCAACACCGATGACCTCGGTCAGCCGATCTACGACGAGCGGGATCACGTCGACCTCGAGCAGTTGCGCAGCATCGGTCTGCCGTTCTGGCTGGCCGGGTCGTACGGAACACCCGAAGGCCTGCAGCGTGCCCTCGCCGAAGGGGCCGCCGGCGTTCAACTCGGCACTGCGTTCGCATTCAGCAGCGAGTCCGGTCTCGACGCTGCGTTGAAGCGTGCGATCCTCGCCCAGGCCGCTGAGGGAGACGTGCAGGTGCACTCCAATTGGCGTGCCTCCCCTACCGGCTTCCCGTTCCGCATTGTCCAGGTGGAGGGAACCCTCTCCGACGAGAACGTCTATGAGGACCGTCGCCGGGTCTGCGACCTCGGCGTACTCCGCATGCCGTACAAGACCGACAACGGCTCCATCGGGTATCGCTGCCCGGCCGAACCGACACGGGCCTACAGCGACATCAAGGGCGGTCGGGCCGCGAACACCGACGGACGACTGTGCCTGTGCAACGGTCTCCTCGCCTCCGCAGGGCTGGCGCAGAACCGGGCCAAGAATGGCTACGAAGAGCCGGCGCTCGTCACCGCCGGCTCAGACTTCAGCGGTGTCCGGGAGCTGATGGAACGCCATCCATCCGATGAGTTCTACACCGCCGCCGACGTCATCGACTACGTCTCCGGAAGTCCAGCTCCGATCGGTTGACGCTGCCCTCTGAGAGCGACTCGGCGGGCTCGAAGCGTCGGCAGTACTCAGCGGGGCTAGCGGCTGCGGAGCTTGGGATCGAGGGCGTCACGCAGCGCATCGCCGATGAAGTTCACGCACATGACGGTGACCGAGATCATGATGCCGGGAGCAATGACCCGGACCGGCGAGATCTGGATGTAGTTGTTGGCGTCGAAGAGCAGCCGTCCCCACGTCGGGAAGGCCGCGGGGAATCCAAGACCGAGGAACGAGAGCGCCGACTCGGTGATGATCGCCGTCGCCACTCCGAGCGCCGCCGACACCATGACGGGGCTGAGCACGTTCGGGAGGATGTGGCGCAGCACGACGTTGCGGTTGCGCGAACCGATGCTGCGTGCTGCCAGGACGAACTCCTGCTGCTTGATTGCGAGCACCTCACCGCGCACGACCCGCGCCGTCTGCATCCAGCTGGTCACACCGATGATGAACACCACGAGCAGGAAGATCCCCAACTCGGGTCCGAAGCGCTCCTTGAGAGACTCGCGGAACACGAGGATGACAACCAGCAGCAACGGCAGGATGGGAAGGGCGAGGAACAGGTCGGTCAACCGCATGAGCAGCCCGTCGAGCCGGCGGAAGTAACCGGCGAGCACGCCGATGGCCGTGCCCAGGATCAGCCCGAAGACCATGGCGGCGAACCCCACCGACAGGGAGATCCGTCCGCCGGCGAGCAGCCGAGCCAGCACGTCTCGACCGAGGTTGTCGGTTCCCAGCGGGTGATCCAACGACGGTGGGGCGCTGCCGTTGGCCGTCTCGATGAGGAATGGATCGATCGTCCACACATAGGGCCCGAAGATCGTGGCCACCACGATCACCACGAGAACGAACAGACCGACGACGCCGCCTTTGTGACGCTTGAACTGGCGCCACACGTCCTGACGCAACGAGCGGTGCGGCGCCAACTCCTCGACTGCGGGTGGCGGGGGCTCGGCTCGTGGTTGGGTGTCAGTCATGGAAGCTGCCTATCTCGATCAATCAAAGCGGATCCGCGGATCCAACACGCCGTAGGTGACGTCGGCGATCAGATTGAACAGGACGATCAGGAACGCAAAGATGAACGTCAGGGTCTGCACCATCGGGATGTCCGCCGAGTTGATCGACGTGATCAGCAACTGCCCGAGTCCGTTGATGCGGAAGATCTGCTCGGTGATGATCGCTCCCGCAAAGATCCCCGGGATGCCGAGAGCGATCAGGGTGACGACCGGGATCATGCTGTTGCGCATGACGTGGGTCGTCACGACCCGGCTCTCAGTGAGTCCCTTGGATCGCGCGGTGCGCACGTAGTCCTGGTTGAGGTTGTCGAGCATCGAGGCGCGGGTGAACCGGCTCAGCGCGGCCGCGTTGAACAGCGACAGGACTCCCACCGGCATGACCATCTGTCTGATCTGGAACCAGATACTGGACCAGCTGGTCCAGTCGACGACGTGGGTCGTCGTATAGAACGATGGGAACCAGCCGAGCCACACGCTGAACACGATGATGGAGAGCAGGCCGGTGAAGAAGACCGGCAGCGAGAACCCGACCATCGTCACGACGGTTCCGACGTTGTCGAAGAGTGAGTACTGCTTGTACGCGGAGATCACGCCGACCGGGACGGCAAGCAGGATGCCGAAGATGAACGCAAGGCCCATCACCCACACGGTCTGCGGCAGCCGCTCGATGATGATGTTGAACGCAGGTGTCCGCGACGACCAGGAAATGATCCGGTCGGGGTTCTCGCAGTCGCCGAGGCACGTACCGAACATGGCGTTGACGGCGTTGATCGGCTCGTTGAACGCGATCAGCTTCAACCACTTGAACCACTTGACGAGGAACGGATCGTCGAAGCCGAGCGCCGCTCGAATCTTGTCCCGTACCTCGACCGGGATGTTCAACGGAAGCTGCGACGTGGGGTCACCCGGAGCGAGATCCAGGATCGCGAAGATGATCAAGCTGATCAGCAACAGCGTCGGGATGGCGAAGAGGCTTCGCCTGACGATGTATCTACCCACGTACCACCTGCTTCGGTCCTGAACGGACGAGGGAGTCTCCCGGACGCTGCCGAGAGACTCCCTCAGTCACTCATGGAACTCTTGGACTCAGCCTGACCGGGCCCAATCCTCGATGTTCCAGAATTCCGTGTCCCAACCGTTGATCTTGTCGTAGCCGGTCAGCGAGTTACTGAACGCGGAGACGTTGCCGCGGTTGATGAGCGGGATCATGCAGTACTCGACGTGCTTGTCGTTGAGCTGGATGATCAGGTCGTTGCGAACCGGGTCCTCCAGGCCGGTCTGCGACAGGGTCTCCCACGTGGCATCGAAGTCCGCACGGGCACACCGCGGGATGTTGTTTCCACCCCAGTCGTTGGTCGACTCCGGAACCTGGTTCGTCAGGTAGTTCTGGAAGTAGCCCTGGGCGTCGGCGCCGGTGGCCGTGTTGGTGTACATCTGGATGTCCGTGAAGAACTTCCAGATACCGAGGTCAGAGGCGCGGTCGAAGAACACACCTGCGTCCTCGTTGCGCATGTTGACCTCGACGCCGATCTGGTCCCAATAGCTCTCGACGAGCGCCTGGGTGTCCTGGCGAACCTGATTCGTCGACGTGACGTAGTCCCACGACAGCGGGGTGCCGTCGGGCAGCTCGCGGATGCCGTCTCCATCGGTGTCCACGTAGCCGAGATCCTCATCGAGAATCCGGTTGGCTTCGGCGATGTCCTGGGTCAAGCACCAGTCGTTGGTCGTCGACAGTGCCGGACCCTCCACCGGCCAGATGTTGCACGTCGGCGCCCCACCGGCTCCGTATGCAACGGCCGCGATCTCGTCACGGTTGATTGCGATCGAGAGGGCCTTGGCAAGCAGGCCGTTCTCAGCGAAGAACGGGTTCGAGTTCGATCCACCCGCATAGTCCGACGGCGGGCTGCCATCAGGGTTGGTCTGGTTCAGCCGGATGCCCTCGACCGCCGTGCTGAAGCCGACCTCGACCACTCCGTTGCCCTCGGCCTCCCACTGGTTCAGGAGCTCCGGCGGGACCTGGAGGTTCCAGGCGTAGTCGGCCTCACCCGTCTGAAGCACGGTCTGGGCCGATTGCTCGGCGGTTCCGCCACCCTTGATGGTCACGGTGCCGAAGAACGGCTTGCCCTCTTCGCGGTAGTTGGGGTTGTACACGTAGGTGACGGTGTCGTCCACGCGCATCTCATTGACGATGAACGGACCGGTGCCGATCGGGTTCAGGTTGGCCTCGCAGGCCACGAACCCTTCGCCGACGCACGGGGTGAACTGTTCACGCTGCACGACAGGCTCGGTAGCCCCCACGAAGGGAACGTACGGCCACGGCGTGGGTCCGCCGAAGGTGATGGTCACGGTGAGATCGTCGACGGCCTCGACGCTGACGACGTCGGCAAACGCCGGCGAGCCGCAGCCGTCGCTCTGGCTGCAGTACTCCCAGGTGAACACCACGTCGTCCGAGTCGAACGGCGTACCGTCTGACCACGTGACCCCGGGCAGCAGGTTGTACGTGAGCTGCGTCAGGTCCTCCGATTGGCCGCCGTTGGCCAGGGTCGGGATCTCGGTCACCAGCGACGGCGTGAGATTGCCGTTGCCGTCGTACTCGACGAGCGGCTCAATGACGAGGGATGCGGCCTGGATGTCCTTGGTTCCGGTTCCGGTGTACGGGTTCAGGTGGGTAGCTGCCTGCCACTGCAACAGCAGCAGCTCACCGCCCTGACCTGCTTCACCCCCGGACGGCGCAGCCGTCGTGCCGCCGGGTGCCTCGGTACCGGGGGTTGCATCGGTACCCCCTGGGGCGGCGGTCGTCGTGGTTGTGTCATCGCCTCCGCATGCGGCCACGATGAGCACGAACACAGCGAACAACGCGACAAGCCTTGTTCGTTTCATGGGTGCCTCCTCCTTCTGCCGGGCTTTCGCCCAGGCATACTCCTTCGAGCATAGGCCACGTGCCCGATGTCGTCAGCAAAAAACCCATGTCAGCCGGGATGGGAACGCCTCGGAAGTAGCCCCGCTCTGGCGCTGACTACTCGGCGAAATGGCATGCGACCCAATGGCTGCTGGCGAGCTCCCGCCACGCGGGCACCTCAGCACTGCACCGCGCCTCCGCCATGGGGCACCGCGTGTTGAACGGACATCCGGGCGGCGGATGGGCCGGGCTGGGGATGTCGCCTTCGAGGATGATGCGCTCCCGCGTCGCCTCGACCTTCGGATCGGGCACCGGAACTGCAGATAGCAGGGCCCTTGTGTAGGGGTGCTTCGGGTCCTCGTACAGATCCTCTCCGGGGGCGAGCTCCATGATCTTGCCCAGGTAGAGCACGGCGACCCGGTCGGCGATGTGGCGCACCATCGAGAGGTCGTGCGAGATGAAGAGATACGTCAGACCGAGCTCTGCCTGCAGCTGCTGGAGCAGGTTGACGATCTGAGATTGGATCGACACATCCAGCGCCGCAATCGGCTCATCGCAGATGATGAAATCGGGATTGAGGGCGATGGCTCTGGCGATGCCGATTCGTTGCCGCTGGCCACCCGAGAACTCGTGGGGATACCGATTGGCGTGGCCGGGCTCGAGTCCCACCAATTCGAGCAACTCCTCGATCCGCTCCTTGCGAGCGGATCCTTTCGCAGCCCGGTGCTCCTTCAGCGGCTCACCGATGATGGAGGCGACCGTCATCCTCGGGTTCAAGGATGCATGGGGGTCCTGGAACACCATTTGCATCCGCGGGCGGATGCGACGCAGCTGCTCGCCCTTGATCGCGGTGAGCTCGATGCCGTCGAACGTCACGGTGCCTTCCGTGGCGTCGTCGAGCTGGAGCATCACGCGCCCGATTGTCGATTTGCCCGAGCCGCTCTCGCCGACGAGCCCGAGCGTTTCGCCGTAGAAAATGTCGAATGTGACCCCGTCAACGGCCTTGACGGCACCAACCTGGCGACGGAAGAAGCCACCGAGGATCGGGAAGTGCTTCTTGAGGTCGCGCACGCTGACGAGCGGCTCTTCGTAGGGTCGTGGGGACGCGATGGGAGCCGCGGCGCCTTCAGTCGTCATAGCGAGGCCTCTCGTTCTCGACGTCCCACCAGCACGCAAGCTTGCGAGTTTCGTCGATGGCGGTCAGCGGTGGGTTCTCGGAGTGGCAGCGCTCGAAGGCGTAAGGACACCGTGGCGCAAAGGTGCATGCCTGCGGGGGCTTGAGGAGGCTCGGGGGCGAGCCCGGGATGCTGACGAGGTCCATTCCCTTCTGGTCGAGGCGGGGGAGCGAACCGAGCAATCCCATGGTGTAGGGGTGCTGGGGAGCTTCGTAGAGGTGATCGACGGTTGCCTCTTCGACGATCTGTCCGCCGTACATGACTACTACTCGATCGGCGACCCCGGCGACGACCCCGAGGTCGTGGGTGATCCAGATGACGGCGGTGTTGAGGGTCTCGCGCAGATCCTTCACCAACTCGATGATCTGCGCCTGAATCGTCACATCGAGCGCCGTGGTGGGCTCGTCGGCGATGAGCACCTTCGGCGAGCAGGCAAGGGCGACGGCGATCATCACACGCTGGCGCATTCCCCCGGAGAGCTCGTGCGGATACGACTTGAGCCGTTGCTCGGGCGATGGGATGCCGACGAGATCGAGCAACTCGAGGGCTCTCGCTTTGCGCTGCTCTGCCGGAAGGTCCTGGTGGATCCTCAGCGACTCCTCGATCTGATAGCCGACGGTGAGTACCGGGTTCAGCGAGGTCATCGGGTCCTGGAAGATGAAGCCGATCTTGCCGCCGCGGATCTCTCGCAGTTCGTCGATGTCGATCTGGAGGAGATCCACACCGTCGTATTCGGCTTCGCCCGTCACGATCTCGCCGGGCGGCATCGGGATGAGCCGCAGCAAGGACATCATCGTCACGCTCTTGCCCGATCCGCTCTCACCCACGACGCCCAGGAATTCACCGGGCCGCAAGTCGAAGCTGACGGAGTTGACGGCGTGCACGACACCATCCTGAGTGTCGAATTGCGTCGTCAGGTCCGACACACGGAGGACTGGTTGAGACGACATCATTGCCTCGCCTGCTCAGCGGCTGCGGAGGAACGGTGGAGTCGGCGCTTCACAGTCGGTCCCACACGTTCTGCTCCGCCATGTCGATGACCGTGTAGGCCATCGCCAAGGCCCCGTCACGAATGGCCTGCTCACCACTCGGCGTGATCGTGTGGGCGGCGAACTCGGGCTGATGATTCACCGCAGTGCCGCAGTCGATGGCGAGCATCGGATGGATCGAAGGAACGATCTGGCTGACATTTCCCATGTCGGACGAGCCTCCGTCGGCGCCGGTCTCGGCCTCGGTCGGCATCGACCGTCCCAGGCCGGTGGAGTTCTCGGCAAACAGCGCCGTCATGACCGGGTTGTTGACCATGTTGAGGTAGGGGTGCCCGAGGGCGGCTATTTCGACCCGGCATCCGGTTGCGAGCGCCGCTGCCTCGAAACACGCATGCACCTTCGGCACCAAGACTGCGAGGCGTTCCCGGCTCGCCGAGCGGATTCCCCACGTCGACTTCGTGTACGAAGGGATGATGTTCGAGGCGTCGCCGCCACTGTCGATGATGCAGTGAACCCGGTCGGACGGAAGCAGTGACTGCCGGAGCGTCGCCACGTTCATGTAGGCGTTCACGAAGCCGTCGAGGGCGTTGATGCCCTCCTGCGGGGCGAAGGCCGCGTGGGAGTCCTTCCCGAAGTACTCCACGGTGAAGCTCTCCCGCGCCTGAAAGGACGGATCGAGCTGATTATCCGGACCCGGATGAATCATCATCGAGGCGGCGGCGTCCTCGAACGCACCTGCGTTGATCAGGTCGACTTTGCCGCCACCACCTTCCTCGGCCGGCGTGCCGAGGACCGTGACCCGAATCCCAAGCTCGTCGGCCAGTGGAGCCACTGCGATACCGGCCCCGAGAGCGGCGGTGGCGATGATGTTGTGGCCACATGCGTGCCCGACCTTGGGGAGTGCGTCGTACTCGCAACAGATGACGACTCGCGGACCGGCTGTTCCGGCAGTGGCTTCGAAGGCCGTTTCGAGACCACCGGCCGGGTAGGTGACGTCGAAGCCATGGTCGCCGAGGAACCCACTCAGCTTGCGCGACGACTCGAACTCGGCAAAGCCCAGTTCCGGGTTGTGGTACATCCAGACCGAGACGGCGCGGAGGTCCTCTTCGACGGCGGAGAACGCAGCTTGGGCGGTTTCCTTGCGACTCATGGTTTCACCATAACGGTCCGGTCACGCCGCTATCACCCTCGATTCAGCGAACAGGGGGCGAGTCCCCCAATGCACTTCGCTCGTGTCGGCGATGGGATGCGGCGCCGCCCACCCCCGCCAGGACCGAAATGGCAGAATGCACGACGTGCCCATCACCGAATCACCCGAGCTTCAGGCGGTGTGTCGCCGCTGGATGAAGGCTCTCACCGACAACGACGCGGCGACCCTGGCCAACCTCTACTCCCGGTCTGCCGCCGCGACCTATCTGGGTACCGATAACGAGGAACTCTGGGTGGGCCGCGACGTCGGCCTTGCGGTGTCTCGCCATTGGGCAGAGGTGGCCACGAAGCTCGGGGTCACGTTCGTTGAGCTCGCCGAGATCGACGCCTACGAGAACGGCGCAACCGGTTGGGCGCTCGTGCGATCGAATTTCGTCTTCGCCGATCACGGTCCATTTCCATTCCGCACGACCCTGGTATTCGTACTGGAGGATGGGACATGGCGAATCGCCCAGGTGCACAACTCGGTGTCGACGGACAACTTCGACAATGTCGGCATTCACATGACCACGACGCTCGAGGAGTTGGTCGAAGCCCTGGATGACGAGTCTGCATCGAAGCTTCGTTCGGCCGTGCCGCAAGGCACCGTCACGCTCATGTTCACCGACATCGAGGACTCGACGAAGCTCGCCGTCAGACTTGGAGACGAGGTGTGGTCGTCGATGATCCGGCACCACGACCGCACGATCGATGAGATCGCGGCCCGCCACGGCGGCGTCGTCGTCAAGACGCTTGGCGACGGTGCGATGGTGGCGTTCAACTCGACACGTGCGGCGGTCACGGCGGCTCGCGAGGTTCAGGCGGCATTCCAACCGGCTGCGGATGGATCAGAGATCAGAGCACGGATCGGCCTCCACGTCGGCGACGCGGTTCATACCGGGGACGACTACCTGGGTGTTGCGGTCAACAAAGCGGCCCGCATCGCCGCTGCGGCTCGCGGTGGCGAAACACTGATCTCCGACACCGTGAGGATGCTGCTCGGCGAATCGCCCGAACTGGACTTCGGCGCACCCTTCGAGACGAAGTTGAAGGGTCTCCCGGGCACCCACACGGTGATACCGCTCCGCTGACCGGCCCGGTCCTGAGCATCGCCTTCAGGTGTCCTTCAGACGACTCCCCGATCATCGGGTAGCGATGCAACGCTGCTGCGCACCGACCGGTGGTCTCGTAGGAGCGTCGACCCTGTCGACGCGGCTACCTTGTGATGAGGATGCGATTCGACGTACTGGGTCCGTTCCTGGTCGAGGACGACGACGAGCCGGTCCGCCTCGGAGGTCGGCTCCAGCAAACGGTCCTCGCGTTCCTGCTCGCAAGCCCGGGCAAGACAGCCTCGGTCGATGCGATCGTTCTCGAGGTCTGGCCGGATCAATTGGCCGAGGATGTTCGCGATTCCCTGTACGTCTACGTCTCTCAGCTGAGAAAGGCGATCGGCGGCGATCGAATCGTTCGGTCAGACGGCGGGTACCGCTTCGAGCCCGGGGAGGACGACGTCAGCGAAGCGGCCTCGTTCGAGTATCAGTGCCGGAGCGCCCGTCGGCTGATGGACTCCGATCCGAGCGCGGCCGTGGATCTGTTCGACGACGCTTTGGCGAGGTGGCGGGGACGGGCATACGAAGGATTCGAAGACATCCCGTCACTTGCGTTGGAAGCGCAGCGTTTGGAGGGCTTGCGGCTCGAGGCGCTGGAGAGCCACGTGGAAGCCACGCTGGCCATCGCAGAGGATCCCAACATCGCCGACCTCACCCGCCTTTGCCAGGATCACCCTTATCGAGAGCGGCTCTGGGGTCTGCTGGCACGATCGCTCTATCGGGCGGGCAGGCAAGCGGAGGCCATCCGTGCGTTGAGCCGGCTCCGATCGGCGCTGGGTGACGAGTTGGGGATCGAGCCGGCTCCCGAGACGAATCGCTTGGAGGAGCAGATCCTTCTCCACGACCCCGCACTGGAGGCCGCGGCTTCGCCTCCTGCGACCAACCTTCCCACGCCCGTCAGTAGCTTCACCGGACGGGCGGATGAATCGTCGCTCCTCGCCGAGATGCTCCTTGCGAATCGACTCGTCACCGTGTTGGGACCGGGGGGCACCGGCAAGACCCGGCTCGCCATCGAAGTCGGGCGCCGGGTACTCGAGCGCTTCCGGGACGGCGTCTGGTTTGTCGATCTTGCCCAGGTGTCGGAAGCGGAGCAGGTCGTCGGAGCGGTGAGCGCGGCGCTGGAGATCGCCGAGGGGCCCGGCATCGACCGACTCGCACCGATCATCGCCCACCTGCGACCCCGCAACGCCCTCCTCGTGCTCGACAACTGCGAGCATCTGGTCGACTCGGCTTCCGAGGTGGCTACCACCCTCCTCGAGTCTGCACCTCGGCTGCACATCCTGGCGACGAGCCGCGTGACCCTCGGAGGCAGCGGTGAAGTCCATTTCACCCTGGAAGGCCTCGACACCTCGGCGGCGGACGAGAGCCTCTCCGAGGCTGAAGAGCTGTTTGTCGCCCGCGCCGCCTCCGTCCGCCGTGACTTCCGAGTGCACGACGGGAACAAGGAGGCGGTGTCGTCGGTGTGTCGCCACCTGGACGGCATGCCGCTGGCCATCGAGCTGGCTGCGGCGCGGACGAACACACTGTCGCCGGACGCGATCGACCGGAATCTGTCCGACCGCTTTGCGCTGCTCGCCCAGGAGCCGTCCTCACGGACCATCCACCGGTCCCTGCACGCATCGATGGACTGGAGCTACGAGCTACTCCCCGGTTCCGCTCAGCAGACCTTCGACGCGCTCGGCGTCTTCGAGGGTCCGTTCTCCGTCGCCGCTGCGTCTGCGGTTTCCGGCATCGACTCGGAAGTCGAAACGCTCAATGAGCTCCAGACACTCGTCGAAGCGTCGCTCCTCCACGTCATCCACGAGTCCGGAGGAGATCCGCGGTACCGACTGCTCGAGACGTCGCGGGTCTATGCCCGAGAGCACCTCGTTTCGTCGGAGAAGCTCGGCGACGTCACGGCAGCTCACGATGCCTTCTATGCCGGCGCGGCTGCCGGACTCCGCGCGGCGTTCTTCGGGAAGGGCCGGGTCGAGGCGCGCCGACAGGTCGAGGCGGAGTTGGCCGACTACCAGACAGCATTTGATCGGCTCCTCGACCACGGATCGCCGGACGTGATGACGATGGGCTGGACGATGGGGCATGTCTGGCTCTTTGGCGGGCACGTGACGCGAGGCTGGGACTCCCTGGTGTCACTCCTCGACTCGCCGGTTCGCGACCGATCGACGGCATCGGCCGACACGTTGACCGCAGCGGCGTTCCTGGCGATGTACGACAGCAGGTACGACGAGTCGATCGAGTTTGCCGACGCGGCCATCGAGATCTATCGCGAGTCGGATGACCGTCAGGGCCTCAGCTATGCGCTGGCACGAGGCGGACATGCCGCGTTCTCGAAGGGTGACGGGGTCACCGGCATGACGATGCTCCAGGAGAGCATCGATCTATGCCATGAGATCGGCTACGACGACGGATTGGCCTGGCCGATCACGCTGCTTGCCCAAGCTCGGCGCTGGTCGGGCGAAGTGGGGGATGCGATCCGGGAGGACCTCGAGGAAGGCCGACGTCGGTTCATCGGGATCGGTGAGGCATACGGCCAAGGCCACGCCGACATGCTGCTCGCCAGCATGTACGAAGAGGGGGTCGACTATCGGCTCAGGTTCGCAATGGAGATGGTCGAGCTCAGCGAGCAGCGGGGGTCCGACCGCGCCATTCGTTCGCCGGCTCTCTGCTTGCTTGCGTATGCGGTGTGGGATGCGGGAGACCGTGACCGCGCCGAGGGTCTCAATCGAGCGGCACTCAGATCTGCCCTGGAGACCGGAGCATCCGTGAACATCGGACTGGACCTGCTGCAAACCGCTACCTTCGCCGGCCATCAGGGCCGCTCGGAGCGGTGCGCTCGACTCTTCGGGGCCGGGGATCGGTACTTCACCATGGCCCGCGCACCATTCATGCATAGGGTCTTCGGCGAGGCCACCGCAGCTGCCACCGAAGCCCTCGGAAGCGAGCGCTTCAAAGCGCTCTACGACGAAGGCAGCGCCCTGACCGCCGAAGAGGCGGTCGCCTACGCGCTCTCGGCCTGACCCAGAGCGCTTCAGGTTCTCTTCAGGTACCCCACGGACGCTGGAAGCAGACGGCGCAGGAGGTGCCGATGCGGACGTGGAACTCGAAAGCGGCAGTTGCCCTGGTCGTGGTGATGATTGCCGCGGCCTGCGGTAGTGGTGATGGTGGTGGCGACACGGCAACAACGCAGCAAGGTCAAGACGCCCCGGAGCTCACGACGGGAGCGCCCGAAACGGTCCCACCTACCGAACCGCCGAAGTACTCGGTGGTCAGGACGGATGGAGTATCCGGCCCCGACATCGAAAACATCACGGTGTGGGCGCCCGACGCGGCGGGCAAGTGGCCGGTGGCTCTGCTGCTTCCCGGGTGGTCGGAGACGGCGGACCACTACACATTGATGGCTGAAGGGCTGGCCGGCGAGGGGGTCGTGGTCTTCGCTCCCGACTACCGCGCTCGAGCCGTAACTGGTGCCGACCCCAGAGACGCCTTCCGCGACGCTGAGTGCGCCTATCGCCACATGCGGACCCTTGCGGAGGAGTATGGGGGGAGCCTGACGCGACCGGTCACCGTGGTCGGGCACTCGCTCGGAGGCATCGTGGGGCTCGGTATCGGGTTGAACGGGGACGCCTTTGCCCCGGACGGTCCGTTCGACCGGTGTCCGGAGACAGACAAGGTCCCGCGGCCAGATCGTGTCGTTGCGCTCAGCAGCTGCTACTTCGAGTCCCCGATCGATGGAACGAGATTCCCCTTTGATCCGACCGCCTACGGTTGGACTCACTTCGACGCCGACATCAATCTCGTCGTCGGCGCCGAAGACGAGGAGTGTGCGCCCTGGCAGGCTCAGGATGCAATGGAAGCCCTCATCGAGGATGGGTTCGAGAACGTCGGCGTGACGGTGATCGACGGGGCCGGCCACTTCGACGTCATGTTCCAGCGATGGGAAGGCGACTGCGAGTGGTGGGAGCCATGCAGCGAGTGGTTCTACCTGCCCGGTGATCCCGCCGGCGTAGCTGCTGTCCAGGCGATGCTCGACACGATCATGGAGCCGGGCTTCACGAGTGCCGACTCGTACGCAGCGTGGGCTCGCCAGTACTGCGAGGCCTGGCCGGACGTCGCAACGCTGCTCGCCGACGACGTCACCTATGCGGAGGTGCCCGCCGATGGGTTGTCCGTTCCCGACGGGGACTCCTACGACAGAGGCCTCAGCGAGGACCTCATCACTGGCTCGGCGGCGGTGCTTGCCGCACTGGACTCGACCGAGCAACCGCAGGTCGAATGCAGTGAAGCCGTGACGGTGTCTGGCGACTGGGTTGCGGTTCCGTATACGGCCACGAGTGCTGAGGACGGAGCACAGCATCAGGGAATCTGGGTGCTGCGGATCACTGGAGAGGGCATCCATTGGCACCTTGCGTACAGCACGTCGACCGTGAATGGTGAGGAGGTCGCATCGTTCGACGATCCGGTGGTGGCAGCGGAGGCACGCGACTACTGCGCGATTGTCGAAGGCTTCGGCAAGGTGAGGGACCAGAGTGAAGTGCTGGCGGCGATGACGGATGACCCGGGTGTGGTCAACCTGCCGGAGGGCTTCTACTTCTTGGGCACTGCGGAGGTCGAGGCCATGGTTCGCCTCTACCCACCGGAGCTGCGCATCCAGTGCAGTGACGACATCGTGACAAGTGGCGGTTGGTCCGCCCATCCGGCCCTTCTCGAGGCCTCCAGCATCGGCATGGAGCAGGTTGGGATCTGGGTCTACGCCCATCGCGACGGGAGGATCCATCGCCAGTTCGCCCACTACACGCGTGCCTCGGGGCGCGGGTCGGGCTTGCCGTGGGAGGACTAGTCGAACCTGATCTCGATGACCGACTCCCCGCGATCGCGGGGAGTCGGTTGCCGACTCGCAGGTGAGGTGCGGACACGCCGTGTCCCTGCACATGGGTCAAGGGGGCTGAGGGTCTCGCCGATGTCCGGATGGTGCCAGAACCGCTGAACCACCCACCGGGACGACGTCGGCGTGCCCGTCGCTCACTCGTCGGGTTTGCGACGGTCGCCATGCTGGTTGCGTCCTGCTCAGGTGACTCGCCTGGATTCGAACCCGACGATGCCGTGAGCCTCCCAATGCCGTCCTCCATCGTTCCGCGGCCGTTTGGGCCGGAGGTCAGGCCCGCCGGAACCTGGGACTTCTTCATCGTGCCGGATCGCGGTCGTGTCGTTGGGATCGTGGACGCCGGAACCGGGCCCATCGCCGTGATCGCCGCCAATGGCAGAGATCGGAACATGGTGCGTCTCCATGCGCCCGGCGGCGACGGTTGGGAGCCGATCACCGACTGGGTAGGACCATTCGATCAGGCAAGACCCGATGCGGTTGAGCGGGTGCGGTGGACGTCCGCCTCGGTACTCGACGGATCGATCGTGATCACCGCCCAGGAGAGCGGCCCCGATCGCCTGCCGCGATCCGTTGTGTTCGATCCGGCATCGGGTTCGCACGATGTCGGATCGAACGACACGACGGGCGAGGGGCAGGTGCGGGTGAAGCAGACCGCTGCCGGCGGTGACTCGCTCGTAGCCATCACCCGTGCCCGTGGGGTCGTTGTCTGGGATCCTCAGAGCGGTGCTGATTGGAACGATGCAACGCCACCGGATGGCTGGCCGAAGGGCACCACCAGACTCACCCATCTCACCCATGGGGACGGGATCTGGGCGATCGGAGCTCACCGGAGGCAGGGAGGCACCAGGACGGACTTCCTGGTGACGAGTCGCAACGGACACCAATGGGAGGCAATCGACTTCGGCGGCTCAGGAGGCGGCGGGATCCGGGAGCTCGAGGCGCTCGGCAACGACGGATCGACCTTCCTCGCGCTCGGGCGGGATGAAGCAGACCGTCTCGTCACCCAGGCGTCGTCTGACGGTACGACCTGGTCAACACCACAACCGGCGGATCCGGGAGTCTTCGGCGATGCTGCGCGACTCGAATCGATCGTCTCGTACCCCGAAGGCACCTTCCTCGCCGGCGGAGCGAGCTACAACACGGACTACCGCCATTGCTACGTCGCCGGACGTGCATGCGGCATCAGTCTCGAGATGGTGTGGATGGCCCAGGAGGGAGCCTGGCGATCCATCGGGGCGCCGTCGGGGCTCAGAACCACGGCCGTGGCCCTCATCGACGACGTCCTCTACCTGGGCGGCGAGTACAAGGGCAGCCACTCCACAGGATCGCACTGGCGGATCACGTCATGGATCCCGGAGGAGCCGGGCACGATCCCCTTCGTCGTCATGCCGGCCGATGAGCTGCCGGCGTTCGATGCGCCCCTGATTGCCGACGACGGGCTTCTCGACCCCGGCGTCACGTACGCATGGGTCGGATGCGAGGGATGCGCCCGCTTCAACGGTCACCACTGGCACGTGGCGTCGGTCACCGACGATGCCGCTGTGATCCTGGGCGAGTCCGGAGCGATGGGTTCGACGCACCACTCCTGCTGGGCTGGACCAGGCGAGCTCGCTATCTACGGCACGGTCGAACTGGTGTCCCCGTGGCGCATCGAGTGGTCGATCCCCGGTTACGGCCCGATTGCCTACCTCCGAGCCGGAGACGAAATCTCTGGCTTGGTCGGTTGCGCGTTGTGATGCGCTGCGCAGCAAACGCCGCTCGGTGCCATAGGATCTGCCGGTGAGCAACGCCCCCGATTCAGCGGTCGCCGCCGAGGCAGCAGTGGTCCACCACGGTGACCACACTCATCGGCGCCCTAGGTGGGCGTTGGGACCGTGGGCACTGCTCATTCCGTTGTTTGCCGCGATCCTTCTGCGGAATCGCGTCGACTTCCTTCAGAACGAGGAGTTCCGTCTCTGGTCCACGCTCTTCGTTTCGGTAGTGATCCAGGCGTTGCCGTTCCTGGTGCTCGGCGTCGTCATCAGCGGAGCGATCGCCGCCTACGTGTCACCCGACCTGGTGCGGCGTCTTGTCCCCCGCCGCACTGCGCTCGCCATCCCGTCGGCCGGCCTTGCGGGGCTCGCACTGCCGGGATGTGAGTGTGGATCAGTTCCCATCGCCGGTCGCCTCGTCGGCGCAGGGATGCCTTCTGCCGCTGCCCTCACCTTCCTCCTCGCCGCACCCGCCATCAACCCGGTGGTTCTCGTCGCGACGGCGGTCGCCTTTCCCGGCAACGGACAACTGGTGTTCGCCCGGTTCGCCGCCTCGTTGCTGACGGCGATCGTGGTCGGCTCGTGGTGGGCTCGCCGCGGCGGCGAGTCGTTGCTCGATTCGCTTCGCAGCGAGGAATGGTCGTCTCACAATCGGTGGAGCCGTCTGGTCGATGTGGCGTCACGAGATCTCGTCCACGCAGGCGGCTATCTCGTTGTCGGGGCCATGGCGGCGGCGACGCTGCAACTCGTCGTACCCCGGTCGATCATCTCCACTGTCGCCGAGAGTGAACTGCTCTCGGTCCTGATGTTCGCCGCGCTCGCCGTCGTCCTTTCGATCTGTTCCGAGGCCGATGCGTTCGTCGCCGTCGGACTCCCGCAGTTCTCGCTGACGTCGCGGCTCGTGTTCCTCGTGGTCGGGCCGGTGATCGACCTGAAGCTCGTGGCCATGCACATCGGTGTGTTCGGGCGCCGCTTTGCCCTTCGCTTTGCGCCTGTCACCCTGGTCGTTGCGATCATCAGCGCCGTCGTCATCGGGCAGGTGCTGTTGTGACCCGGTTCGGACGAGCGGTGATGATGCTGTGGATCGGAGGCTTCACCCTTCGATTGATCTGGACGGGCGGCTTTGGCTGGTTCGTGCAGCAACGGATGCGGTATCCGCTGCTCGCAGCAGCCGTAGTGCTCCTGGCGTTCGGGCTCTACGAGGCGTATCGCAGCTCGATTGACGAGGCTCGCAACCCGTCAGCGCGTCGATGGTCGGTGGCCCCCGGGGTCGGCTGGCTCCTGATCGCCCCGTTCCTGATCCTGCTTTCGGTTGCTCCGACCGGACTCGGCGCCGCGGCGGCCGATCGGGTCGAGGCGTTCACACCAACGGAGTCGAACGAGGATTTCACGGCCATCGAGCCGAGCACTGGCCCCGTGGAGATGCGTGTCTTCGAGTTTCTCGATCGTGCCATCTGGGATGAGGAGCAGAGCCTCGAAGGTCTGGTCGTCCGACTCGAGGGACTCGTCGTCAACGACCCGTCGGTCCGCGATGGTTTCAAGCTCACCCGGTTCCTGGTGAGCTGCTGCGCAGCCGATGGCATCCCCCTCCAGGTCACCGTCCGCGGCACTCCAGCATTCGCGGATGACACCTGGGTGATCGCCGACGTCGTATGGAAACCACCGGCAGTTCCCTACCGAGAACTCGAGGGCCGTTGGGTGGTCGAGGCAGACGCGATCGAGGTGCAGACCGTCGAGGACGCACCCAAGGACGCCTACGAGTCGCCCTGGTGAGCCGAAGCCCCTGCGAGGACCCACCAATGGCACGTCTCCGAGAAGCGCGATGCGAACGACTGTGCGCAGCGGTGGCAGGAGGCTCCGAACTCGGTCTACCGGGCGCCGAGACCACCTGAAACTGCGCCGGCTGCAGGGGGGGCTCGCAGTCACCCGCCGCCGAGCCCCTTCAGAGCGTCTTCGTCATACGGTGCACGGCGCCGCCCGGAACGGAGGCGGAGGAGGACGTGGCCTCGATGGTCATGCCACGGCGCTCGTACAGACGCCTGGCAGCCTCGTTGTCGACCGCAACGTCCAAGGCGAGGCGGCTTGCCCCATCACCGGCGGCCAGGTTCTCGGCGTGGTCAAGCAGAGCCGACCCGATCCCGGCCCCGCGATGCGCCTCATCGACGGCTACAGCCTGCAGATACCAGTCCCCCTCGGGCACCCGGTCCATGAAGCTGAAGATTGGCCTGGCGAGAAGCCATGTCGCTACGACCTGGATAGCGCGAAGACCAGCCGCTCGAAACAAGGGCCCATCCTTCGACCGTTCGTGTTCGGCGGCGGAGTACCCGCTCATCATGCCCGCAACGACGCCATCGGATTCCGCGAACCACACATGCTCGTACGAGAGGTCGTGGCCGGACTCGAGGTACGCCTTCCCGATGATGGAGACGAACCGTCTCCCGACCATCCACCGCATCAGACCGTCGCCCGCTACGTCGAAGTACCGGGCAAACCGCTCCCCGTCCTCAACGTCTCGTCTTGCGGGTCGCACCGTCACGTCGCTCATGGACGGGGACCCTAGAGCCCGCGCATGGTCACCAGAAACAACCGCCACGGTCCCCGTAGCCCGAGGACCAGTTGTGAGCGGTTACTCGGGCTCGACGACGACTGCGGTACCGAAAGCGAGGAGTTCGGCCCCACCGTTGGTGACCATGGATGTTGCGAAGCGGGTGGTCACGATTGCGTTGGCGCCGAGCTGGTTCGCCTCTTCGAGCATTCGGTCGAGTGCCTGCTCGCGGGCTTCAGCCAGGAGTTTGGTGTATTCCGCGATCTCGCCTCCGACGATGTTTCTCCCCAGCGCCTTGATGTCGCGGCCGATGTGGCGGGCGCGGATGGTGTTGCCGCGCACCAGGCCGAGGGTCCGCACGATGCGGTGCCCGGCAACGCTCTCACTTGTCGAAACAATCACTTCTTCACCTTTCGATACGGGTCGGTCCTGCGTGTCTGAATGCGATCGATCAGGGCCGAGAGGATGATCAGGCCAAACGCCAACAGAAGTGCGAAGCCGAGCATGGATTCGAATTGGATCGACTCCGCATCGTTGAAGAACTGCCACACCAGATACGCGCCGATCCCAACCACCCAGGCAATCGCCAGGAGCCAACCGAAGTTGTGCGCGATTCTCGATGCGGCGTTGCGGGGCGTCTCGTCCCACTGAGTGTCCACTGGTGTCCTGAACTCTGTTGTCATCGTTGCCTCCTTGAGCCGACGGAGCTCGTCGGCCGTCTGATTGCATTCGGCGCAGTCCTCCAGATGCAGCCGCACTCGCTGGGCGTCTGCCTGCGTGAGTTCGCCGTCGAGGTACCCGGAGATCAGCGCTTCATCGAATGCTCCATGGTCTCGTCGAGTCATCGATCGCTCCTTTCTCCGGAAGTGTCAGGATTCGGTTCGCCGTCGACGACGAGCAACGCTCTCAGCCGGGTGCGAGCCGTATGCAGTCGTGACATCACCGTGCCTTGAGGGATCGACAGCACCTCGGCGATCTCTCGATATGAAAGGCCGTGGAAGTCCCTGAGGATGAAGATCTCGCGGTGAGCGTCCGACAACAACGAAACTGCTCTCCAGATCTGCCGTTGCAAGTCGATCCGCTCGACCTCGGCGGCGGGATCCGTTGCTCCGTCGGTGACCTCGGGGCGTCCTTGCTCAAGCCAGGCATCCAGTGATTCGTGCCGCCTGAGGCGCTCCCGGCGAGCGAGATCCCTCACACGGTTGCGGACGAGCTGGTACAGCCAAGGTTCGATCGGCCGGCCGGCATCGAACCGGTTGAGATGCTTGAAGAACCTCAGGACACCGTCCTGCGCGATGTCCAGGGC
>JASJAX010000110.1 GCA_030066755.1 Acidimicrobiia bacterium | reverse complement strand
CGCATCCGTTGCCCGAGGCTGAGTTTGCGCACCGGCTGGCCGATGAACTCGCTCAGGCCGAGCAGGTCGACGAGTTCGTCGAGGGACTCCCGGTACTCATCGGGGCCGAGGCCGTAGAGCACCCGGCGCACGTCGAGGCCGTCGCCGACCGGGAGGTCGAAGTGGAGCTGGTTGCGCTGGCCCATGACGAACCCGAGCCGGAGCAGGTAGTCGGGGTCGCGTTCGTGTGGCGTGAACGGCCCGACTCGCACGGAGCCGGCCGTCGGGGTCAGCAGCCCGGCGATCACCTTCAGCGTCGTCGTCTTCCCCGCACCGTTCGGGCCGAGGAAGCCGACGATCTCGCCCGGCTCGACCGTGAAGCTGATCCCGTCGACCGCCACGATCTCCCGAAACTGCCGCGAGAACACCGACCGCAACGCCGCCCGCACCCCGGGCTCCCGGTCGGTGAGGACGAACGTCCTCCGCAGTTCATTGACGTCGATCCGCATGAGCCCTGCGATGGTACGCGCTCCGGTCGTGGGCGGCCGATCGACGTGTGTTGGCCCGGTCTCCGCTAGCCCGCCAGACCGGCGAAGTACTCGTCCCATGACATGTGATCGCGGCCGGCAGCCTGCGTGAAGTGACTCGGGTGGTCGGCCTCTCCGTTGCGGATGCCCTCGTAGATGCCGGCGATGACGGTGCCCATGAACTCGCCCAGCTCGGCGACCCGGTCCGCCCGGTACTCCTCAACCGTCATCGGGGTGTATCGGAGATTGGTACCGAATGCGAGGTTCAGGTAGGCCGCCAGCTGGTACTGGGTGATGGCTTCGCCGTGGAGGTTGTAGGTGTGTCCGTTGTGCGCGTCCTCGGTGAGCATCCGCGCATAGGCGTAGGCCAGCTCCGGTCGGGTCGTGTACCCGCATCGTCCGTCGCCGGCGCAGTTAGTGATCCCGCCTGCCGCTTTGTACGAGTCGAGGTACTCGACGTCGGGTTCGACGTAGATGCCGTTGCGCCCGATCACCCACGCCATGCCGCTCTCTCGCACGTCCTGCTCGGTCTGCCGGTTGCTCTGGATGATCGGCGAGAAGTCCGTCGCCTCCTCCGCGCCCTGGACGCTCGTGTAGACGATCTTCGTCACCCCGGCGCTCTTGGCCGCCTCGATCACGTTGCGATGCTGTTCGATCCGCTTGTTGGGAGCGTCCATCCCCGATACGAGCAACACGGCGTCCACACCTTGAAGAGACTGCTCGAGCACATCACGTTCGTTGTAGTCGCCGGGGCGGATCTCTACCCCAAGGTGCTCGGCCTTCTCAGGAGTACGAGCCAACCCGACGACCTCGGTCCCGCCTCCCAACGCAAGGAGCGCCTCAACGATGCTGGATCCCAACTGCCCGCTCGCTGCAGTGACCGCGACCTTCATGTGCCCCTCCCAGAGGTTCGCCGTGCCGGCTTGGGACAGCACGGTATCCGTTTGATCACGAGTGCCCCAACGAATAGTCCCCCCGGGCGGGCGGCGGTAGGCGCCTCTGGTCTCTGTACTCAGTACTTGGTACTCGGTACAGCGGCCGAAGGCCCCCGACCCCGGCCCCTACGGCACGCATGCCTCATACGACGCAACCAGGGCGGCGAAGTCGTCGTCGGCGGTCTCGGGGGTGGTTGGCTCCTGGCGGACGGTCTTCTTCACGGGGAGGAACCTGAGGCCGTCGAGCCGATGCCGGAACTCCCACACACCGATCGTTGCGCCGTACTCGACGTGCTCGACGACGACCTGCGTGACGAGCCCCGGCTCACACACGAAGAGGTCGACGTTGTCGGCCCTGCTCTCTGTGTAGATCACCGGGATCTGGCCGCTTCCGTCGACCACGGGCACTAACTCGCAGCCGCTCATCGCCACGAATCCGTAGGCCCGCCCGGCGTCGGCTTGCCCAACCTCCAGGAGCAGCGCCGGGAAGCCGATGTCGACGACCGATGTAGCTCGCATTTCTGTGGTGACGGGTGCCGGCGGAGTGATTGCCACATCGGTCTCGTAGTCGTATCCGAGGGCCGCGTGCACGTGCCATTGCGTTCCCGCCCGGTACACGGTGAGCGTGTCGGGCAGACCGTCGCGGTCGATGTCGGCAGTGATGCTCGACGTGTTCGTAGCTCCGGGAGCGATGGCCGTCGATGATTCGTTGGCGCAGGCGAATCGCCAGACCTCCAGATTGATCTCGGTCTGGTTCCCGGCAGCGTCTTCGGCAACGAACCGGGCGACGTTGCCGCCCGGGTTGAGGATGAGCACGATCGACCAGCTGCCGTCGGCGGCGACCTCGACCGGATACCGCCCGGCGGCCGTCAACGTCGCTCCCGCTTCGGTGAACCCGGCAAACCGATACGACCGCTCGGTCACCGTCTCATCCGGTCCGGGTGCGGTGATCGTGATCTCCGGCGGCGTCCGGTCCACAGCCTCCGTCGTCGTCGGCGCCTCGGTCGTCGTGGTGGTCGTCGTCGTTGGGGGAGCCTCGGTGGTCGGAGCCACGGTCGTCGTCTCGACCGTCACCGGCGGAGGCGTGGTGGGCGGCGCGCCGGTCGTCGCCTCAGCGGTGGTTGACGCAGCCGGAGTCACCCCAGCCGTCGTCGTCGACCCTGCGTCACCAGAACACGCCCCACCGATCAACCCAATGACCAAGACCCCAGCCAGTGCGCGCCGCATCCGCACCTCCAGGCCCCATCGTATGGACCGCCGCGCAACCCCGCCTCGGCCAGAAGTCCGAAACCTGAAACGCCCGGCCTTGGGACTTGCGACCTGCGACCTGCGACCTGAGACCTGAGACCTGAGACCTGCGCCCGACCCGATCAGGTCGGCCGCAATGGGTCCCCCTCCCTTTCAGGGAGGGGTGGCCTCCACGCAGTGGAGGTCGGGGAGGGTTTCCACCGCTCGGTCGGACACGGTGTGTCCCGTTCCCACAGCGTTCCGGGGTGCAAGCCCCCTCGCGCCGAACCGTAGAAACCCTCCCCTGGCTGCTTCGCAGCCTGTCCCCGCCCTACAAGGGCGGGGGACCTGAGACCTGAGACCCGACCTCCCCGCAGTGGAGATCCCGGTCTGCCGCGTCCCTACCCCAGCTCGTACGCCTCCTTTGCGCTGACCGTCCTCAGCGCAAAGCTCGACCGGAGTCGCGTGACTCCGGGGAGGCGGGAGAGGTGGTGGCGGTGGATGCGCTCGTAATCCTCGACGTCGGCGCAGGCGACACGCACGAGGTAGTCGGCGTCGCCGGCCATGAGGTGGCAGCTCATCACACCGGGGACTTCGACGACGGCGGCTTCGAACGCATCGAGCACCTGCTCGCCTTGGCCGGTGAGGGAGATCTCGACGAACACCGACGTGCCGAGACCGACCTTCGCGGGGTCGATGACGACGGCGTAGTGGTCGATGACGCCCATCTCCTCGAGACGGCGGACTCGCCGCAGACAGGCGGAGGGGGACAGGTGCACCTTCTCAGCGAGGTCGACATTGCTCATCCTGGCGTCGACGCCCAGCGCGTTGAGGATGGCCGTGTCGGTCTTGTCGAGTTCGACCATGCGCACGATTCCTTCCGCTGTGGCTTCTTCTGCGATCGATTGTTGCACGAAACCGCTTTCATCCGCCACAACTCGCAACCCACGCAGCGGCGTTCCTCGATATCGTTGTTCGTAGCGTCGCCGATGGAGGTTCGTCGTGATTGTTGGTGTCCCGACCGAGATCAAGGTTGCGGAGCGTCGCGTCGGCCTCAAGCCGCCGGCAGTGCGGGAGTTGGTCGCGGCCGACCACCGGGTGATCGTCCAGAGCGGCGCCGGTCACGGCGTCGGCGCATCCGATGAGGATTACCAGGCGGCGGGCGCTGCCATCGTGCCGTCCGCCGCCGAGGTCTTCGAGCAGGCCGAAATGGTGGTGAAGGTCAAGGAGCCGCAGGCCGCCGAGCGAGCGATGCTGCGTGAAGGCCAGATCCTGTTCACGTACCTCCACCTCGCCCCGGACCCGGACCAGGCAGCCGATCTCGTGGCGAGCGGAGCAATCTGCATCGCGTACGAGACGGTCACCGGCATCAACGGCACGTTGCCGCTGCTGGCACCGATGTCACGGGTCGCCGGCCGGCTCGCCGTGCAGGCCGGCGCAACGGCGTTGGAGAGCCAATACGGCGGCGCCGGCGTGCTGATGGGCGGGATCCCGGGCGTGGCTCCGGCGAAGGTCGTGGTGATCGGCGGCGGCGTGGTCGGCTCCAACTCGATCGACGTGGCGCTCGGCATGGGCGCCGATGTCACGGTGCTCGATCGCAACGTCGATGTCCTCGATCGCCTTGGCAATCACTTCGGTCCGGCGTTGAAGACGATCTACTCGACGACGGCGGCGATCGAGGAACACGTGGTGGAGGCCGAGATGGTCGTCGGTGCCGTGCTGGTGCCGGGTGCCCGGGCCCCTCGCCTGGTGACGGCGGAGATGGTGAAGTCGATGCAGCCCGGCTCGGTCCTCGTCGACGTGGCGATCGATCAGGGCGGCTGCTTCGAGACATCCCACCCGACGACCCACACGGAACCGACGTACATCATCGACGACGTCGTGCACTACTGCGTCGCCAACATGCCGGGTGCCGTGCCGCGCACGTCGACGGCTGCGTTGAACACGGTGACGCTGCCGCGGGCGCTCGAGATCGCCACGAAGGGCGTCCACCAAGCCCTCGCCGACGACCCCGACCTCCGCAACGGCCTCAACATCGCCGGCGGCATGGTCACCGACGAAGCCGTAGCCCACGACCTCGACTACGAGTACGTAGACCCCTCAGAGGCGCTAGCCAGCCTGCGGTGACGGACGGCTGAAGACCCCCCTACCCCCGAGGGCTAATGCCCTCGGAGGTACTTTCCCCCCAAGGGGGGACTATCCCGCGTCGCACTCGTCGACAGCTGCAAGATGAGAACGACGAACAGTCCCCCGGAGGAGCAGCACTCGTCGATCAGCCTGCCTGCGAACAGTCCCCCCGGACGGGGGAAGGTACCGCTGCCCGAAGGGCAGGGGTAGGGGGGCAAGCACTCGTCGACCAGTCGAGGCTCACTCGACCCGAACGGCGTCGAGCCAGATGTCATCGCCGGTCGTGAGGATCTCGTCCCACATGCGAGCAGTGTCGCCATCGAAAGTGAATCGGTACTTGCCCCACAACGCTTCCCCGATCGATCGGAACTCGATGACGAAGGTCCGGTCGTCCCTCCAAGTGCCACGAAACACCGACGTACGTTCTATGCCGTCGATCTCGAACTGTGCGGGACTGGCGGTGGCAAACCGGCCGTCAAGTCCGACGGCACCCTCGACGACGGCGTCTGCGTATTCCTCTCTGTAGACCGCACCGTCTCCTTCGAAGAGGATTGTGAAAGCTCGGAATCCGTACTCGTTGTCTTCGAACTCGTAACGTGCGCCGTCGATCACGCGCGCAATCTCCGGCAGTTCGACTGCCGCCGCCTCTGGTCCAGAGCGGGCCACCGCAACGACGTCCGTGAGGCGCGATTGCGCATCCGGGTTGGCGGGCAGCGGGTCAGCGGAAGCGATGGCGCCAACGATGTGCTCAGTCGTGAACGACAGGGTCCAGTCGTCGCGTTGCGCCGTGAACACGACGACCAGGTCATGCTCGGGAGCGAGGAGGATGTACTGCCCTCCGAACCCCAGTGCGTACGCGTAGTCGAGCGCGTCGAAGATCCACCATTGGTATCCGTAGTCGTCGGTGCTGGTTGCGAGATTGGCTTGTGGTGTCGTAGACGCCTCAACCCATTCCCGGGACACGATCTGCTCTCCGTCCCAGTCACCACTTCGGAGGAAGAGGTATCCGATCCTTGCCATGTCGGCTCGATGGAGCCAGAGGTCGGTCCAACCGTGGGTGATGCCTTCGTCATTTGCGAGCCACGAGTAGTCGGTGATGCCGAGCGGCCCGAATAGGACGTCGTCGGCGAACTCGGCAGCCGACTGCCCGGTGACCTCCGAGAGGATTGCGGACAGGAGGAACGACGCTCCGTTGCAGTACTCGAAGCGAGTACCCGGTTCCTCGGCCATCGGGAGCGCGAGCACGTGGGCAGTCCAGTCGTCGCTCGCCAGCCAGGCGTCCAAGCCCTCCCACTCGTAGAAGGCCGAGTCGCGGCAGTCGAGGCCCGTGGACATCGTGAGGAGGTCCTCGACCGTCATGGAAGCCTTGAGGCCATCGACCGTTGCGGGGACGTCGCCGGAGAGGATCTCCACGACCGGAACATCGACCCCTGCAAGCAGACCTCGATCAATGGCGATCCCAATCAAGGTTCCGATGACGCTCTTGGTCACGGAATAGCAGTGATGCTTGGTGTCGTCGGGGAAAGGGTGGAGGACCGTATCGAGCACGACGTACCCGTTACGGACCACGGTGACACTGTCGTACCCGTCGCTCCCGATCATCGCCTCCACGAGATCAACGAGCACGGCCGAGTCCATGCCCTGCTCTTCGGGAGTCGACACCGCCCACTCATCCGTTGGCCAGGGCGCCCATGCCGTCTCAGGCGGTGCAGCCGTTGTAGATGGCGCCACCGTCGTCGCAGCGGCTGTCTCCGGTGGGGCAGTCGTTGTCTCCCCGCTCCCGCCCGAACACGCCGCGACCAGGGCGAAACACACCAGCAGAACCCAGAAACCCCTTCGCATGCGGACCACCTCCTCAGCTCCGCAATGCAGGTTCTTCCATCGTCACCATGTCCAGCCGATCACCAGAAGGGGCCGATGGACTCGGCCGGTCAGGCAGCGGGACGCCGTTGCCCGAACGACAGGAGCCGTCCATGATTGGAGTGTGAGACGGCGAGTGAACGTGGCGGTGGCAGTGGTCGGGCTCTTGGCTTCCGCATGCGGCGATGGCGGCGGCGGGGCCGTCGAGATCTCGATCGGGGCCACGGAGCAGCAGCCCTATCCGTTCACCTTCGAGGCGGAAGGCGTGGCCGTCGACGAAGGGGTCGTGTGCTCGAGCGGCGATGTCGAGGAGGGGTCGCAGCGATCGGGCGCCATCACGATGACCTTCACGTGTGGCGACGGCTCCGGGTTGTTCATCCTCGAGACGGCCATCGATCTGAGAGGCTTCGAAGGCGAGGGAGTCCCGGATAGCGACTGGACGTTCCTCTCCGGCACCGGCGACTACGACGGCTTGGACGGCTCAGGGATCCATCGCTGGTTCAAGCCGGACGAGATCTCGCCACCGGAGGCAATGGATGTCGTGCTCCAGGTGATGGAGGGCACTATCAGCCGTTGAGGTCAGACGACTCTGGTCTCGTGCTCCGAGCCGGTGCGACGGTGGATCCATGACTCGCTGGTTTGCTCTTCTGCTCTGTCTTGCGGTGATCGCCGGTGCGTGCTCCGACGACTCGTCGACGACCGACCCGCCGGCTCCGACGACTGTCGCCACCACGGCGGCGCCGTCGACCGGCGCGCCACCGACGACGGCCTCACCGCCGCCAACCACCGGGGTGCAGCCGACAACAGCGCCGGATCCGACGGTGGCGACGACAACCACCGTCGTTACGACCACGACGGCCGCACCAACCACCACCGTCCCGCCGACCACCTTGCCGAGCGGCGCCGCTTCGGCGACCTGCGTCACCGGGTGGTTCACCCCGACGCCGGGCACGGCGCTGCGCACGTTCCCGCTCGACATGATCCGCGCCTACCTCGGGCTGAGCGCCGGTGATCTGTTCGTCGTCAACGAGATGCGGTACTTCGACGGGCCTGAGGACGTGGAGCTGATTGCACCCCGACGCAACGTCGAACGCTGGTACGTCGACGCCTACCAGCAGAACGATTCGACGATCACCGGCCGTTGGATCGTGCGCCGCATCGACATCGGCGAGGGCGTCGCCTACGAAGCGCCAGCCGGCACCACCGGCTTCGCCACAGGCACATGGTGGTCCCAGGACGCCGGCGGTTTCGACCCCTTCACCCCGGCCTGCACGATCGACAACGGTCCCTATTGCACGTGCGACTGGGGCGTCGACGGCTGTCGCTGCGACGATACGAGCAAACCCGCCTGCACCGGCCCACCCCCAGAGGTGATGGGCTGCCTCGCCGGCCTGTAGGGACGGATAGTCCCCCAAGGGGGCGATCACTGCGCCTGGTGTCTTGGGCAGAGTTTGCGCAGCAAACTCCAACGGACTTGCGAAGCAAGTCCGCGTAGGGGGGTACAGCACTCGTCGATCAGCGAGCGGCGGGGAGGCTGAGCTCGAAGACGGTCCACTCGTCGTCGCGGCGGTAGCGCAGGTCGCCGCTCATCAGGTCGGCGAGCGTCTGCGACACGGACAGGCCCAGTCCGACGGACTTCACGTGCCGGTTGTCCTGGTTGGCGGCTTCGTACGGATCGAACAGGGTGTCGACCCGTGACGGGTCCACGCCCGGTCCGTTGTCGCGGACCTCGACGCGCACCTGTCCGTCCGCAGAGGCGATACGAACGTCGATCGTGTCGCCTCCATAGCGGAGGCAGTTCGTGAGGAGATTGCGCAGGATCTGCCGCACCCGGACCGGGTCGGCATGGACCACGCCGTCGCCGACGACCCGGACCAAACGGTCGGAGACGTCGATGGCATCGAGCGTTTCGTTCACGACGAGCGAGAGCGGCACCGGCTTGGCGAAGATCGAGACCTCACCGATGTCCGTGCGGGCTGCCACGAGGAGGTCCTCGACGATGGCGGCCACTTCCTTCGCTTCCCGGGCGACCATCTGCTGCATCTCGTCTGCCTCGGCGCCATCGAACTGCGTGTCGGGGTCGGCGAGTTCGTGGGAGAGCCCGACCACGGCCGTGAGCGGCGTGCGGAGCTCGTGAGAGATCGACGCAACGAAGCGGTCTTTGGCTTCGAGGAGGTCGCCGAGCCGAGCATTGGATTCACGGAGCTCATCGACGGCCTCGAGGTGCTGCTGTTGCGTCAGGCGCAGCCGTCGCATCACCACGGCGACGATGACGGAGATCGCCACGGCGAAGAAGGACACGGCCGCCATCTCGATGGTCACCCGGGCCGCCTGCTCGTAGGGGCCGTGGATTCCGGCGTACGCGAATGCCAGCGATGCCGTTACCCAGCCGATGGTGAACAGCGCGACGACGATCGAGCGACGCCCGACGGTGAGGATCGACGCAATCACCGCAAAGAACGAGAACGCCGCGGCCGTGACCACCGGAATGCTCATCGCGAGGGTGGCGAGCACCAGCGCTGCGCCGTCGATGAGCAGTGTGAACGGGCCCGGCGTTCCGTTCCGGTGAACGTAGATGGCGTGGAGCGTGACCGCGACTGCGCTGATGGGAACCCACGGACCGTTCGGCCAGCCGGTCACGGTTCCGACTGTGAGGGTCAGGAGTACCGCTGCCGGGCCGATCCGCAGCCGCACCGTCTGGTACAGACCCGGTAGATCAGCCCGCGCCGGCGCGCCACCAAGCGGCGCCCGATTCGGTCGCGCCGCGCCGACGTACCGCACGTCAGTCTCTGCGGTCATACCTCCCCGTCGGCCAAACCGCACAGGTGTGAAGGCAATCCCCCCTACCCCCGAGGGCTCCGCCCTCGGCGGTACTTTCCCCCCAAAGGGGGGACTGTCCTCGTGTTGCACTCGTCGACAACAGCAAGGCAGCGAATAGTCCCCCCGGAGGGGGGAAGGTACCGCTGCCCGAAGGGCAGGGGTAGATGCTCCTATAGGTGTCAATTGGGGTTGAGGTGGGTCCAGATGGTGCGTGCGACGTAGCGTTTGAGGCAGCGGATGACTTCGGGTTTGGTGCGTCCTTGTTGGAGTCGTCGGGTCATGTAGTCGCGGGCGGGTTGGTGGTAGCGGAGTTGGACGATGACGATGCGGTAGAGGGCGGCGTTGGCTTGGCGATCGCCGCCGCGGTTGAGGCGATGGCGGATGTGGTGGCCGGAGGAGGCGTCGACGGGGGAGACGCCGCAGAGGGCGGCGAAGGATTGGTCGCTGGTGATGCGGTGGGGGTTGGTGCCGGCGGCGATGAGGAGGTCGGTGGCGGTATGGGTGTTGACGCCGCAGATGTCGAGGAGTCCGGGTGGGGCGGCGTGGGCGACGAGGGTGTCGAGTTGGGTGTTGAGGTGGTTGATTTCGTTGGTGAGGGTTCTCCAGCGTTGGGCGAGGGTTTTCAGGGTGTATTTGGTGGCGTGGGTGGTGTTGGTGAGGTTGGTGCCGGGTCGGTAGTTGGTGGCGATGCGCGTAATGCGGGTCATGGTGAGGCCGTTGAGTTGGGCTTTGATCGGGTCGGGGGCGGTGGTGATCACGGCGTGGAGTTGGTTGGCGGTGCGGGTGCGGGTCGTGATGGCGGAACGGCGTGCGATGCGCAAGAGTCGGAGGGCTTCGATCGTTCCGTCGGTGTCGCGTGGTGTGGCGGTGGCTTCACCGTTGAGGACGGCTCGGGCCGCTGCGATGGCGTCGACCATGTCGGACTTGCCGTAGCGGCGTCGGGTTTGACGGTTGGGCCGGATCACCTCGACCACGTCGATACCGGTGTCTTGGACGACTCGGGTGAGGCCTTTACCCCATGCACCGGTGCCCTCGATCCCGACCGTGGTCACTCGCCCGAACGACTCGAGCCATGCAATCAGTTCGAGATAGCCGCTGCGGGTGGTCGCAAACGCCCCGGTGCCAAGGACCCGCCCGAGGCGGTCAACGGCTGCGGCCACGTGAGCGTCGGCATGGGTATCGACACCACCAACGACATCGATCACCGAATCTGGCATGCTGATCATTGCTGTCCCTTCCCTCTCGACAGTGCAGGGATGGCACGCACCGTCAGGTGGGACGGACAGTCCAGGGACGGGGCCTGGAGCTACAGGCTCCTATCAGGTCACACCACCCACCGGCGAATGCACCACAGGCGCCCCGCGGGACCGGTGGACAGATCTACCCAAAGGCACACAGCCAAGGGGGACAGAGGGTCACACCGACCCCCGGGGCACCCGCACCAGCATTATCCCTGGGGGGAAAGCACTCGTCGATCAGCGTGTCGTGCGGTCTCAGTACTCAGTACTCAGTAATCAGTACTGCGGCCAAGGGCCGCTGTGGGGTCAAGCCCTCGTCGATCAGTGTGTCGTATGTCTCAGTACTCAGTCCTCAGTACTGCGGCCAAAGGCCGCTATGGGATTCCTAGACACCGCGCCGGCGGTACTGGTCCCGGCTTGCCGAGTCCTGCGGAACTCGCGAGCATTCAGCACACAGTCCTCGTCTCGTTGGGAGCACACTGATGCCCGTCGCAACCCCTGAGAAGTACCAGGCCATGCTGGATGCCGCAAAGAGCGGTGGTCATGCACTTCCGGCGATCAATATCACGTCGTCGACGACGATGAACGCCGCGATGCAGGGCTTCGCCGAAGCCGAGTCCGACGGGATCATTCAGGTCTCGACCGGCGGCGCCGAGTTCGGCTCCGGCCTCGCCGTCAAGAACATGGTGCCGGGTGCTGAGGCGCTTGCCGAGTTCGGCCACCGGATCGCCAAGGAGTACCCGGTCAACTTCGCCTTCCACACGGACCACTGCGCCGAGCCGAAGCTCGACGGGTACGTGCGTCCGCTCCTCGAGAGCGCCAAGCAGCGCAAGGCTGAGGGCAAGCCGCTGCTCTTCAACTCGCACATGTTCGACGGTGGTGAGCTGCCGCTCGAGCGGAACCTCGAGGTGGCATCGGAGCTGCTCGACCAGATGTCTGCTCTCGGGATCATCCTCGAGATCGAGATCGGCATCGTCGGTGGTGAAGAGGATGGTGTTGATCACGAGAACGTCGATCGCACCAAGCTGTACACCTCGCCTGAAGACATGCTTCGCGTCGCCGAGGTGCTCGGCACCGGCGATCGCGGCACCTACTTGCTGGCCGCCGTGTTCGGCAACGTGCACGGCGTATACAAGCCGGGCAACGTGAAGCTCGATCCGACGATCCTGCGTGACGGCCAGGCTGCGGTGGAAGAAGTGCACGGCAAGGACGGCCGCTTCTACCTCGTGTTCCACGGTGGGTCCGGGTCGACCCTCGACGAGATCCACGAGACGCTCGACTACGGCGTCATCAAGATGAACATCGACACGGACACGCAGTATGCGTACACCCGTCCGATCGCGGGACACATGTTCCAGAACTACGACGGCGTGCTGAAGGTCGACGGCGAGGTTGGCAACAAAAAGACCTACGATCCGCGGCCGTACATGAAGAAGGCCGAGCAGGCAATGGCCGACCGCGTCCTTCGTGCCTGCCAGGACCTCAAGTCGGTTGGTACGACGATCGGCTAGCAGCACCACAAAGCTCGATCACCAGAACCCCGCCTCGTCGGCGGGGTTCTGTGCGTTTCAGGGCAACGATTGCCACCCAACGCCTCGGCCTCCCGCGGTCGTCAGCAAAATGATGACGCGTTCACTATGGTGAACAGAAGGAGGAGAGGAGCAACGTGGAGGACGGCGCTGGCCCGGCTCAGGACGTTGCGGCGTTCACCCCGGACCATGTGGTCGAGCTCGGTCGTCTGATCCGACGATCGCGTGAGGGTCGTTTCACCGTGCAGCAGCTCGGGCAACGAGCCGACGTCAGCCCGGGTTTGATCAGCCAGATCGAGCGCGGTCAGGGCAACCCGTCGTTTCAGACGCTCTACAAACTGAGCGTCGCCCTCGGCCTACGCATCGGCGACATGCTCGATAACGCAGTGGCTCCATTCGAGGACCAACTCGTGGTTCGCAAACCCGAGCGCAAGCGGCTCCAACTCGGCGAGCACGGGTTGGTGTGGGAGTTGCTCACTCCGAATCTGCAGGGAGAGCTGGAGATGCTGCGCACCTCTGTTCCTCCCGGCTTCACGAACGAAGAGAACCCTTTCCGCCATCGCGGAGAGGAATGTGTACTCCTGCTTCACGGCACCCTCGAGGTGTCGGTCGCAGGCCGCCACTTCGTCCTCGAGGAGGGCGATTCGATCACGTACGACTCGGGTTTGCCGCACTGGTGGCGCAACAGCTCGGGTGAAGAAGCGGTCATTGTCGGAGCGGTGACCCCGCCCAGTTTCTGAACGAAACGGCAGGCGTTGGAGGAGGCGAGGAGAACGATGAAGAAGAAGCGGAACAGAGTCGTCGCCTGGATCGGGATCGTGCTGGTCCTGGCAATGATCGCGACCGCCTGTGGCGGCGGCGAGGAGGTCGATCTTGGCGACGCCGCCGTGACGACCACGGCCGCCACTGGTGGAGGAGCGACGCCGACAACGAGCGGAAGCACCGCAACGACGAGCGGGGACACCGGCGGCGGAGGCGGCGTCCTCGTCGCCGCACAGGGAGCAGAGCCTGATCGGTTCGACCCGCACCTGACGTCGGCGTACGCGAGTTTCCAGGTGCTCGAGAACGTGTACGACACGCTCGTGCAGCCGGGGGCCGACCTCCAGATGGAACCGGCCCTCGCTGAGAGTTGGACCATCTCAACCGACAACCTGACCTGGACGTTCAAGATGCGTGAGGGCGTCAAGTGGCACAACGGGCGCGACTTCGTCGCCGAAGACGTTGCGTACTCGTTCAACCGCATTCTCGATCCGGACGTCGGTGCCGCCAACGCTTGGCGGTTCGGTTCGGTCGAGAGCGTCACCGCCGTGGACGACATGACGCTTGAGATCAAGCTGAATCGTCCCACGCCGAACCTCTTGGTGAGCATCGGTGGCTTCAAGGGAATGTCGATCATCCCCAAGGAGATCGTCGACGACGGAACCATCGATACCTTCCCGATCGGGACGGGTCCGTTCAAGTTCGTCTCGTTCTCACCGGGCGACGGCGTCGTCCTGGAACGCAACGACGACTACTGGCGTGAGGGCTTGCCGTATCTCGACGGCGTGCAGTTCGTTGCCATCCCGGATCCGACGGTGAAGCTCACGAACCTGCAGACCGGCGAGGTCCACTGGGTCGACAGTGTTCCGCCGGAGCAGATCGAGTCCCTCGAGAGCGACTCGGGTGTTGTCGTGGACCGCGCATCGGGTGGTGACTATCACTACTTCGCGCTGAATCAGAACCGTGAGCCCTTTGACGATGTCAATGTGCGTCGGGCGATCGCAATGGCGATCGACCGGGACGAGATCACCCTGGCGGCGCAATTCGGCGCAGCGACGGCGAATCAGGCGGCCATCCCCCAGGGCAACTTCTGGTACGAGGCCATTGCACCGTTCGCGACGTCGGACACCGCGCAGGCTCAGCAACTGCTCGCAGACGCCGGGGTCGAAGACCTGACGATCGAGTTCCTCGTGACCTCGGACTTCCCGGAGACCGTGACGCAGGCGCAGGTGATCTCTGCCCAGCTCGCGGACATCGGCGTCACGGTGGAGATCCGCGATGTGGACTTCACGACATGGTTGGCCGACGAGGCGGAAGGCAACTTCGATGCCTTCATGCTGAGTTGGATCGGCAACATCGATCCGGACGACTTCTACTACGCGCAGCATCACTCGACCGGCGGGTTCAACTTCCAGGGGTATGCGAACCCTGAGGTCGACTCGCTACTCGATGCGGCACGGGTGGAGACGGATCAGGGCGCTCGCAAGGCGCTGTACGACCAGGCGGCAGCGTTGATCATCAACGATGCCAGCTACATCTACCTGTACAACCCGGACAACATCAGCGCTTGGCTACCCGACGTGACCGGGTACGCGGTGCGCGGCGACAACGCAGTGCGGTTCGAGGAGACGCAGCTGAACCGGTGAACCGCGACGCTGCCTTTGATGGGCCACTCACCGCGGGGTTTCCGCGGTGAGTGGCTTCGTCACGACGGGTGACGGGCACTTCTCGTGAGGTTGCGACGGTGACTGGGTTCGTCGTACGACGCTTGATCCAGGTGCTCCTTGCGCTGCTCGGGGTCTCGATCATCGTCTTTGCGCTCATCCACCTCGTGCCCGGCGATCCGGTCCGGGTGGCTCTCGGAACACGATTCGACCAGGAGATCTACGACCGGCTCGTGCAACGGGCGGGCCTCGACAAGCCGCTACTCGAGCAGTACTTCTCGTGGTTGAGCAATGCGCTCACTGGTGACCTCGGAGTGAGCTTCCGCAGCGGTCGGCCGGTCACCGCAGTCGTTCTCGAACGGCTCCCGGCGACAATCACGTTGGCGTTCGGCGCACTGTTCGTGGCGCTGGTTATCTCGATCCCGGTCGGGATCGTGTCGGCGGTGCGCTCGGGCTCGAAACTCGACTACGTCGCCACCGCCGCCAGCCAAGTTGGAGTCTCCGTCCCCGACTTCTGGGCCGGGATCATGTACATCCTGCTGTTCGCCCTCACCTTGTCGTGGCTTCCGCCGTCGGGCTACGTGTCGTTTGCGGAGAGTCCGTGGGAGTGGGTCCGTCACCTCGTCCTGCCGGCGGTGACGGTTGGGCTGATCTCGGGGTCGATCCTCACGAGATTCGTGCGGTCGGCGGTTCTCGAGGCGCTGAATCAGGACTACGTGCGTACCGCTCGGGCCAAGGGTCTGCCCGAATCCCGAATCATCCGCAAGCACGTGCTGCCCAATGCGTGGATCCCCATCGTGACGGTGATCGGCTTGCAGCTCGGCTTCCTGCTCGGCGGCGTGGTTGTCGTCGAGGTGATCTTCGCTTGGCCCGGTCTGGGCCGCTTGGCGCTGATCGCCGTCCAGGATCGGGACTTCACGGTGTTGCAGGGCGCCGTGCTCTACATCGCGTTCATGTTCCTCATGATCAACCTCGTCGTTGATCTGTTGTACGCCTACCTCGATCCGAGAGTGAAGTACGAATGAGCGCGCCCGACCGACCCCTCGATCTCCACGACGCCGGTACCCCGCCGGTCGAACACCAGTCGCGCCTGCGCGAAGTCCTCGGTACGTTGGTGCAGAACCGCCTGTCGGTGCTCGGATTGGTGATCCTGGCCGTGCTCATCGTCCTGGCGCTGTTCGGTGAGGCGATCGCACCGTTCGAGCTCAACGACATCGACGTGGTCAATCGCCTGCAGGGTCCCAGCGGTGACCACTGGTTCGGTACCGATGACCTCGGACGGGACGTGTTCAGCCGGGTGATCATTGCGGCTCGGGTTTCGCTGCAGGTGGGGTTCATTGCGGTTGGGATCGCTCTGGCTGCCGGCGTGCCGATCGGTCTCGTGGCCGGGTTCTACGGCCGGGGCGTCGATTCGGTGCTGATGCGGTTGATGGACATCCTGTTCTCGTTCCCAGCCGTTCTTCTCGCCATTGCGATTCTGGCGGTGCTCGGTCCCGGATTGCGCAACGCGATGATTGCGATCGGCATCGTCTACACGCCGATCTTCGCTCGAATCACTCGGGGCAGTGTGCTGTCCGTGAAGCAGGAGGTGTATGTGCGGGCCGCTCGTTCGCTGGGCGCATCGGATGCGCGGATCCTGCGCCGCCACATCCTCCCGAATGTCTTGGCGCCGATCATCGTGCAGACGTCCTTGAGCCTGGCGTTCGCCATCCTTGCCGAAGCGGCTCTGTCGTTCCTCGGGCTCGGCGTGCAGCCACCCGAGCCTGCGTGGGGCCGGATGCTCGCCGATGGACGGCGGTTCTTCCAGGACGCTCCGTGGATGGCGATCTTCCCGGGTCTCGGGATTCTGTTCACCGTCATGGCCTTCAACTTCGTTGGGGACGGGCTACGGGACGCCCTCGACCCGAAGCAGAAGTCGGTGATCGAGTCGAGGGGGCAGACGACGTGACCGGCGCAGCAACCTCGGGCGAGGCCGTGCTCTCGGTGCGAGATCTGACGGTCCGATTCGGCACGAAGCGGGGTCCGGCTCGGGTGGTCAACGGCATCAGCTACGACCTCGCCGCCGGCGAGACCCTCGCCATCGTGGGCGAGTCGGGGAGCGGCAAGTCGGTCAGTGTGCTGTCGCTCATGAAGCTCATTCCGGAGCCTCCCGGCAAGATCGACGGTGAGGTCATCTTCCGGGGTCGGGATCTCGTCGCAGCATCCGAGGCGGACCTGCAGGCGGTGCGCGGCAATCACATGGCGATGATCTTTCAGGATCCGATGACGTCGCTGAACCCGGTGATGACGATCGGTCATCAGCTGACCGAGCCGATGGAGCACCACCTCGACCTGTCGACCACCGACGCCAGGACGCGCGCCGTGGATCTGCTCGAGCTCGTCGGCATCCCGTCGGCAGCACGCCGACTGGACGACTACCCCCATCAGTTCTCCGGGGGAATGCGACAGCGGGTCGTCATCGCCATGGGCCTGGCATGCGACCCGGAGGTGCTGATCGCCGACGAAGCCACGACCGCCCTCGACGTGACCACGCAGGCCCAGATCGTCGAGCTGGTCCAGCGGCTCCAGGAGCAACTCGGGATGGCGGTCATCTGGATCACCCACGACCTCGGAGTCGTTGCTGGCATTGCCGATCGGGTGCTGGTGATGTACGCCGGCCGGATCGTCGAAGAAGGCCTGGTCGACGATCTCTACGCCGACCCGCGCCATCCCTACACCCTCGGGTTGCTGGCCTCGCTGCCCAAGCCCGGCGCCGATCGCCCCGAGACGCTGTTCTCGATTCCTGGACTGCCGCCCGATCCGATTGTGTTGCCGCCGGGATGCGCGTTCTGGGATCGGTGCACGTACCGGCTCGATGCGGCATGCCGCTCCGATGTCCCCGAGCTCCGCACGGTGGCGCCGGGCCATAAGGTCGCAACGCACTACGACATCACGGCGGAGTCACCATGAGCGACACGGCGATCCTTCAGGTCGACGACCTCCGGGTGCATTTCCCGGTGCGGTCCAAGGGCATCCTGCGGCGCCACGTCAACGACGTGAAGGCAGTCGACGGCGTGTCATTCGACGTCCAGCGCGGGCAGACGCTGGGGTTGGTCGGGGAGTCGGGCTGCGGCAAGACGACGACCGGACTCGCCATCCTGCGGCTCGTCGAGCCGACCAGCGGCCGGGTGCACTTCGACGGCCGTGACGTGACCGAGTTCGACAAGCGTGAGCTCCGGGCGATTCGCAAGCGGATGGCAATGATCTTCCAGGATCCGTACGCGTCGCTGAATCCGCGCATGTCGATCGGCTCAATCATTGCGGAGCCGCTGGAAATCCACGGACTGGTCCCGGGTCGGGCGGCTCGTCGGAACCGGGTCGGTGAGCTGCTTGAGTTGGTCGGGCTCAGCCCCGACTTCCGCAACCGCTACCCACATGAGTTCTCCGGCGGTCAGCGACAGCGTGTTGGGATCGCCCGTGCCCTCGCCACCGAGCCGGACTTCATCGTTGCCGATGAGCCGATTGCTGCTCTCGACGTCTCGATCCAGGCGCAGATCATGAACCTCATGGAGGCATTGCAGGACGAGCTCGGCCTCACCTACCTCTTCATTGCTCACGACCTGGCCGCCGTTCAGCACGTGAGTGACCGAATCGCCGTCATGTACCTGGGTCGCGTGGTTGAGGTCGCCGATCGGGTGACGCTCTACGAGGACCCGAAGCATCCCTACACGAAGGCGCTGCTGTCCGCCGTGCCGGTTCCCGATCCCGTCCTCGAGCGCCAGCGTCGTCGGGTAGTCCTCGAGGGGGATGTTCCGAGCCCAATCGACCCGCCGGAGGGCTGCAACTTCTCGACCCGTTGTCCGGACCGCTTCGAGCCGTGCACGACGATCGATCCGTCCCTCCGGGCGGTTGGTACATCGCACGAGGCGGCATGTCACCTCTACGACGGCAAGCGCCGCTGAAATCCTCAGCGCTCGATCCGGTATCTGTGCCCTAGGCGATCACTGCAAGGAGACCGGCGTAGATCGCAGTCAGTGCCGTCATCGCACCAACGGTGGTGAGCGTGTACGTCTTCAGCTGATCCCGCAGATCGTCGCGAACGGCGTGGAATCGATTCTCCATCTGTTCGAACCGATGATCGACCCGCTCGAATTGGCGCTCCATCTGCGCAAACCGGGCGTCGACGTGCTCGAACCGGCGATCCATTCGTTCACCGAGTTCGATGATGTCGGCTTTCGTCGCCAATTCGGCACCGGGTTGCGGCGGCAGATACGTCATCAAGGTTCCTGCGTGTTCGCTACCGAGGACTTCCTCGAGCCGAGCATACAGAGCCCCCAAACCGGGGGTGGGTGTTGCCATTGATATCCATCACTTCCTGTCCTCCGTCCTAAGGGCCAGCATGCGGCGTGGGTGTGACAGAAACCGCATCCCGACCGCCACGCAAAGGAGCGGACCCATAGGTCCGCTCCCGCTGTTTCGAATCGTCGTATGTCCTAACGCTCGAACGTCCAAACGTAACCCGGTTTCATCGCCCGCTCGAAAGCCGGCGTCGCCTCCGCCGGTGCAAACTGCAGCGCAGCTTCGGGCTCCTCCGGCGGTGGGTCGATCAGCGTGCAGTTACGGAGCACGTTGTCGACACCGAAGTCGATGACCGTGTCGTGACGGCACATGCACTTCACGTAGTTCTTCTCAGTCCATGGAGTCAGGAAGATGTCCGCGAAGTACGGCTCCATGCCCTTCAGGTTGTTCTTGACGATGTGCCACCCTTGGCTCGTGTACTCGAAGTCGGGAATCCCGTCCTCGTCGTAGTCGAACGAGATGCCGTCGAGCAGGATCCCGGAGAACGACTCGCCAAAGATCCGGTTGCCTTTGATCAGGCCGTCCGTCCCGAGCCCGACGATGCCGTTGAATTCGGTCTGCACCATCTCGATCGTGTTGTACATGATCCTCGTGTCGAAGAGCGGCTTCTGCACCGTCTCCGGGCCGAGATCGATGACCCCGATGCCGTCGGCGTTGTCGATGGCACGAATCCGGTTCTTGGCAATCAGGACCTTGCTCGGTTCATCTCCACTGATCTCGATGCCCTCGTCGGAGATCACGAGGATCCCCCACCAGTGTGCATCGTTGATGTGGTTGCCCTTGATGCGGAGGTCGGAGTTGTTGTGGTTGCTCATCCGCACACCGAAGCCGACGTCGTCGAAGGTGTTGGCCATCCATGGCTTGTTGCCGCCCACGAGGACCTTGGAGTCCTCAGTGATGTTGAGGCTCAGGGAGACGCCGTTGCCGCTGAAGTGGGATCCCATGACCACGACGTCACCATGGAGCCACGTGTCGGGGCACATGAATGGATCGGCCAGCCGACCAACGAAGACACCGGCGAGGTAGTTCTTGTACACGGAGAAGTCGGCCGTGAAGTTGGGGAACTCGCTCACCACGGCAACGTCGAAGACGCGCAGGCTGTGGTCCACACCGGCCGGGCACGCCTCGTCGAGCCGCAACCGCTCGGCGGCGGCGATGGCGACGATCGATCGCTCCTCGAAGCCGAATCCGTTGTCCTCGAAACCATCCCAGGGCGTGGCGCACGGTGCATCACCACCGATACCAAACGTGATGCCGACAACCGCCACGTCACTGCTCACAAACGTCAGTAGGTTCGGCGGTCCTCCGCTGAGCGCAGCCCAGGCCGCGCAGTCCAGTCCGGCGGGCAGCGTGTACACCGTGGTCTTGCCCATCCCGGCCCCGTGGAGGAGCAGGGTGACGTCCTCGGCTTCGAGGAATCCGGTGTAGTAGTCCCCGGCGATCAGCTTGACCTTCGCCCACGGCATCGTGCCGGCGAGGTCGAATGCACACTGCAGGTTCTCGGTGTCGTCGACTCCCGTCGGCAGCACCTTGATCCAGGGGCCGTGCACCTTGACATAGGCGTCGTCGCAGTCGATGTGCGAGTCGCCGCTCGCGGCCGGCGCCACCAGCAGCATCGAAGCCAGCATCACCATGACGACGGACACGAAGACTCCCTTGCGTAACCGCATGGGTCTCTCCTCTCCGTTCCCCTCCCCGCGATGGCCGGGTCGTCAGCGGACGCGACACGGATGGATCAAGTCAGAGGAGAACCGGTGCCCACCCTGAAACCCCCTTCCGGAAGGGCCACCACCCTTCCAACGTATGGGTGGACCCCCGCAACCAGCGAGAGGCCGAAAGCCCGTAATGACCCCCTCAACCAGGGACTTTCTCGGCCAGTCGCCAGTAGAGACGTCCGGTGGTCGACGAGTGCTGATCCCCCCTACCCCCGAGGGCTTTGCCCTCGGCGGTACTTTCCCCCCAAGGGGGGGACTGTTCGCGTGGTGCGGTGGTCGACGAGTGCTGCCCCCCTTTCCCCTCCAAGGGGGACTGTTCGTGACGTCCGGTGGTCGACGAGTGCTGCCCGCAGGGCGGGGGTAGGGAGAGTCTCCTGGGGCGTCTCAGACCACAGATCCAGGCTCGTCGCCGCTCACCTCGACCCGGGGGGACGGTCTCAGTACTCAGTACTCGGTACTCAGTACTGCGGGCAAAGCCCGCTCAGGCGTGCGTGAGCACTACCGAGTTGTCCGACCCGTGTTCGTTGGGCCAGTAGTCGTCGGCGGCGTGGTCGTTCTCGTACTCGGTGAGATCGACGCGGTAGCGGAACTGAATCGCTCGGTCCTTGGGGAGCCGAATTCGGAGCCGGAATGGGCCCTTGCCACCATTCGCTCGATTCATCGGGATGGGCTCCCAATCGAATACATCGGCGATCAGATCGACCGTTTCGACGTCGGGGAGATCGATCTCAAAGGTGACCTCGACCTCGTCCTTGGTCTTGAAGTAACGCTTTGCCAGCACGCGCGCACCTCCAATCGTGGATATGTGGCGCAGAGTAGGGCCGCATGTGCCCGATTCCGTGGCATTCCCGGCCCATGGGTGACCGTTCAGCGCACGGCGGCGAGCACCGTCTTCGTGACGACGGTGATCACTTCGGCGGCGTCGGTGTCGGCGGCCGCGAGCGCCGGGACCCGTTGCAGCATGGCGTGGATGAGGTGGGCGTCGCGGTCAGGATCGAGATCGATGCGGAAGGTCCCTGACGCCTTTCCCGCAGCCAGGACCTCGGCGATCAGTGACAGCAACGCCTGATCGTGGTCTGCGAGTGTTGCGCGCACCTGGGCCGAAAGGCCGCCGCGGAACGCCGGCAGCGGTCCGTGGTGAGCCGCCGAAACGGCGACGTGGCGGACGACGGCGGCGAGCTGGTCGGCAGGATCGTCGAAGGAATCGAGCATCACTCGCAGCTCGTCGCCGATGTCCACACGATGGGCCTCGAGCGCAGCGGCCACGATGTCCTCGACGCTGGGGAAGTGGTTGTACAGCGTCTGGCGGGCGACCCCCGCGGCGTCGGCGATGCCGCTCATGGTGATGCCGCTCATCCCGTGTTCGGCCATCAGGTCGAGCGTGGCCTCGATGATGCGTTGCCGGGCGTTGCTCATGCCGGCTTCCGGTACAGCCGTGCCGACAGCGGGATGAAGACGATCAGCATGCCGATGGTCCAGGCGAGGGCGTAGGCGACGTCTCCTCCTGCGGCTCCGCCGCCGGTCAGGGCGCGCACGGCGTTGGTCGCAACCGAGATCGGCTGATGCTCGGCGAACGGTTGCAGCCATCCCGGCATCGACTCCGGCGGGGCGAACGCACTGCTGGCGAGCATGAGCGGGAACAGCCAGAACATCGAGAGCATCCCGACCATCTCCGGATTCCGCACCTTGGCGGCAATGGCGGCGCCGAGCCAGGAGAAGGCGAACCCGACGATCACGGCGAGGGCAACCGCCGCAACGGCGCCGGCGAGCGAGCTGAATCGAAAGCCCATGAGCAGCGCAACGAGCGCCAGCAGGACGAGCCCGGCAAGGTTGCGGGCTGCGTCGGCGACCGTGCGGCCGGCAATGACGGCCCCCTGGTTCATCGGGAGCGACCGGAATCGATCGGTCACACCTTCGGTCAGGTCCGCGGCCAACCCGATGCCGGTTTGCTGGGCACCTTGAAGGGCGGTGATCACGAGCACGCCGGGCACGACGAACTGGATGTAGTCGATGCCGGCACCGGCGCCGATGGCTCCGCCGAAGACGTAGTTGAAGAGCACCAGGAAGAACACGCCCATGATGACCGCGAACGTCAGCATCTCGGGCTGCCGCGCGGTGCGCACCATGTCACGCCACGTGACGGTGGCCGTGTCCTGCATGGCCTCGCGGAACCGATCGGCGAACGTGGGCTCGTCCAAGGCCGATATCCGTGGTGCATGAGTCGTCGAGGTCATCGGCCACCTCCGTTCGTTCCGGTGAGTGTGAGGAAGACGTCGTCGAGGGTTGGTCGACGCAGCTGGAAGTCGGTGATCTCAACCGAGGCGTCATCGAGCGTCCGCAGCGTGTCGAGCGACGTGGCCGTGCCCGTGCCGATCGGGATGTGGATCTCGCGTGCCGCCCGGTCGGCGGTGGCGCCGAGCTCTGGCGGCACGAGCGCCATGGCCCGGTCGAGATCGTCGTCGCCGGCGACGTGGATTTCGAGGACGTCCTGTTCCAGGCGGCGTTTCATCTCGGCGGGCGTGCCGCGCGCCACGACGTCGCCGTCGTCGATCATCACGATCTGGTCGGCGAGGCGGTCGGCTTCCTCGAGGTACTGGGTGGTGAGGACGATGGCGGTGCCGTCGGCGGCCAGCTGCTCGATCGCCTCCCACAGCTCGTTGCGGCTGCGGGGATCCAACCCCGTCGTGGGTTCGTCGAGGAACAGGGCCGGAGGGCGAGCTACGAGGGCGGCCACGACGTCGAGGCGGCGCCGCTGTCCGCCGCTGTAGGTCGACACGGGCCGATCGGCGTAGTCGGTCATACGGAATCGTTCGACGAGCTCGTCGATTCGAGCCGTCAGCTCCGCCTTCGGCATCTTGTAGAGGCGTCCGAACAACCGCAGGTTCTCGCGGGCGGTCAGGAGTTCGTCCACGGCGGCGGCCTGACCGGCGAGACCGATGGTGCGCCGCACATGACGTGCCTGGGTGGCGACGTCGCAGCCGGCGACGGTCGCCGTCCCGGCGTCGATCGGCAGGAGGGTGGTGAGCATGTTGATCGTGGTCGTCTTGCCGGCGCCGTTCGGTCCG